>JAAYIQ010000077.1 GCA_012523365.1 Clostridiaceae bacterium | reverse complement strand
TCCCGAGCGCGCTCAATGATGCCGTCCGCCTGAACGCGGGCATCCTTCTCGATCTGAGCGGCTTTTTGCTCGGCCTCGAGAATTCTGTTGATCTGATCCGATGCCATATATCCTCCGAAAGCGCGAAAGGCGCGGAAATAAAACCCTTTGCAAGAGTCCTGTAGTATTATCACACGCACGCGGATCTTTTACAAGTCGTGCCCGCGCGAAAAGGAGCAAAATCAAGGAGAGAAACGTTACGATTTTTATCGCGGGTGAAGATAGAACGGGCTTGACAAGAATTTCCGAAAAGTGTATCGTCTAGATCATACAATGTGTATGAGACCGATAATACACTTTTCAGGTCTTCCTCCCGGGCTAAGCAAGTTTTTCCGATGTCCGATGAGGGAGCCGACCGGAGGCCGAAATGGAGTTTGATGAACACATACCCATCTACCTGCAGATTATGGAGTACGTGAAGGTGCTGATCATCACCGGCGCGGCGAAGCCCGGAGACAAACTCGCCGCGGTCCGGGAGATGGCAAGCGAACTCGGGATCAATCCCAACACGGTTCAGAAGGCGTATCAGTCGCTTGAGGAAGAGGGCATCATCAAAGGGGAGAGAGGCTCCGGAAACTACATCACGAAGGACGAGGGGATCATCCGCGCGATCCGGGAAGAACTGAGTCGGGATATTACCGGAAAATATATTCGAAAAATGAAGAGTTACGGATTCGATCGAGCGGAAATCATTCGAATCCTTTCGGAAACACCGGAGGAAAAGACATGAGATATTTGGAACTGACCGGAATGATACTGACTGTCATACTGATTTTATGGTTGTTGCTTTTCAAGAACAAAGGCAAGCTTTTCATTTTTCCGGTGGTTATGAACACCGTTCTTTTGGCCGCGCATCTGATCTTCGAAAAGCCGCGGTGGCAGATGGGGATCGTCTATTTTTTTGCCCTGATTCTTTTGGAGTACGTGCTTTGGGCGAATATTCGCGGGAAGGAGATCCGAATAAACAAGGTGCTCAAGGGCGTTCTGACCGGGGTTGCCGTGTTATTGATCGTCGTTATGGTTTTGCCGCCGGTGCTTCTTCCGGTGCCGCAATTGCCCGGGGTGACCGGTAGTTATGCGATCGGCGCGACGACGTTTCACATGAGGGATGAATCAAGACCTGAAATCTATACCGAAGCAGATGATTGCCGCGAGCTGATGGTCACGGTTTGGTATCCGGCCGACAAAGAAAACGGAACGAATCCCAAATCCTATATTTCCGGGATTGAAGCGCTCGGGGAGGCGATCCGGGATGGACTGGGAGTACCGGCTTTTATGGCAGGATATTTGAATCTGGTCCGGAGCGGAGCAGCCGTCGAAGTTCCGGTATCGAGTCGGTCGGACGCGTATCCTCTTCTGATCTTTTCGCACGGGTTAGGCGTGCCGGCGGGCTTTTATACATCGATCATACGTGAGTTGACCAGCCGGGGATACATTGTCGCCGCAATCGAGCATGCGTACGGTAACGCGGCCACGACCTTTCCGGACGGACGCGTAGCCGATTTTCGAAATGACCCGGACAGCATGGACGATGAAGCACTGGCGGAGATGGAAACCGTTTGGGCCGGGGACATGAGTTTTGTGATCGACCGGATGGCGGCGATGAATGACGGGGACGGATCCGATATGTTTGTCGGTCGAATTGATATGGCGCGTGTCGGAACAATCGGACATTCCTTCGGAGGAGGTGCGGCTTACATGTCTCTGCTTGCGGATGTGCGAGTCCGTGCGGCGATCAATCTTGATGGCTCCGTGTACGGCATTGACCCGATATTCCCCGTTGAATCCAAAAGATTCATGCTGATTACCTCGGATGATTATGCGGCAGCGCTCAGGGACGCAGAGGGGAAGTTGTTGTCCTACGGGGAGTTGGGTGAGAAGGAGAAGGCCGAATTGATGTCCGAAGGTATCGGAGAAAAGGAGTACACAGAGAAAATGGGGCAGATGATACGCGCGATGGAGCACCTCCGAAACGAGCTTGACCGGGATAGCTTGTTTATCCGGCTTGAGGGGACGAAACACTACAATTTCTCGGATTTTCCGCTGCTGTCTCCGCTGGTGCGATCCATGGGGCTGACCGGTTCGATGGACGGAAAGCGAGGCCTTGAGATCGTGAATCGTTTGTGTGCGGCCTTCTTCGGCGAATGCCTCGGCAATGAAGAAGGTGTCGTAGACAGGTGCATACGGGAATATTCGGAAATACATGTAGAATCTTTACGCTGGAAATGAATCAGACGTATAATAAAAGAATATTTTGCTTGACGCCCAAGCCGATGGGCTCGGAAGAGCGAGCGAAGAACGGACAAGAGAGGGAGATAATATGCTTCAAATCAGCAACCTGACCAAGATTTACCCGGGGGGCAAAACCGCGGTTAAGAACCTGAGCCTCACCGTGGAGAACGGAGATCTCTATGGCTTTATCGGTCATAACGGGGCAGGGAAGACGACAACAATCAAGTCGGTGGTCGGCCTTCTGAAATTCGAAGAAGGTCAGATCCTGGTCGACGGACACTCCGTAACTGCCGAGCCGCTTCTGTGCAAATCGATGATTGCTTATATACCGGATACGCCGGAACTCTACGATACCGTGACCGGAACGCAATATTTGAATTTCATATCAGACGTATATCGCGTTTCCAAGGAAGACCGCTCCGTAAGGATTGAGAAATACGCACGCCTTCTGGAGATCGCGGGAGATCTCAACAATCCGATATCCTCATACTCGCACGGTATGAAGCAGAAGTTGTCGTTCATTGCGGCATTTGTTCATGAACCGAAGCTCTTGATCCTCGACGAGCCTTTTGTCGGACTTGACCCGCGCGCTGCGTTCTCGGTCAAAACGGTGATGAAGGAGTTTTGCGAAAAAGGCAACGCGATCTTCTTCTCGACACATGTTCTGGAGGTCGCCGAAAAGCTTTGCAACAAGATCGCGATCATCAAGAATGGCGAGCTGATTGCGAGCGGTGATACACAGTCGGTCAAGGGAGACCGTTCGCTTGAAGAATTGTTTCTGGAACTGACCGAAGAGGAGAATGTAGTCCAATGAGAGAGTTCATGGCGTTAATTCGCATCAATTTTCTGTCCTTTCTGGGTGCACTCCAGAAGAAAAAGAAGGGTCGTTACGTCGGCGGCGTGGTGATGATTCTGTTTTTCGTTTTCATATTTGGCGGATCCATGTCGATGCAGGCGGTTATGTCCGCGTATCAACTGGTCGTTATCTACAATCTGCCGAGGTACGCGATCTTCGTCGGAATCGTATCGTCTCTTGCGTTCAGCCTGCTTTTCGGCTTGATGCGGGCGACCAATTCGCCGACCTCAAAGGACGCGGATCTGCTTCTGGCCATGCCGATCCGGAAAAGCACAGTCGTTCTTTCCAAAATCATCACTCAATACTTGTTTGACGCGCCGATTCTGATCCTCTTGCTTCTGCCGACGATGATCGCGACGTTCGCATTTGGCGGGCTGCAGGTCGACGGTTTATTACGGGGCGTTTTGGCGGTGCTGATCATCCCGGTGCTGTCCCTTACCGTTTCGTTGCTTTTCGGATATCTGTTCTCGTTTATTCGTGAGCGTGTGCCCGGCGGTTCGATTATTCTGACCGGGATCACCATGGTTATCCTTTTAGGGTACATCGTGATTAACATGCAGACGAACACGGCTTTTATGAGAGTCGCCGAGATGGGTCCGATGCAGACTACACAGACGATCGAGCAATTTTTCCCGCTTCGTTTCCTTACCTATTTCATTACCGACGGGGGCCTCACGGACACGGTCGGGACGATGGCGTTTATTTTCGCTCCGTTTGCGGTTACGTTATCGTTGTTTGCTTCCCGATACGGACGGAGCGAATACCAGAGAAGAAGCAAGAACCGGAATCTGAATTTCCGCGTGCGGCCTTTGCGCAGTACGTTGCTTCGGATCGAACTGAAGAAATACCTCGCCAGCTCTCTGTATGTTTTTAACACGGCTTTCGGGACGATAATGATGATAGCCGGAACGGTCGCAATTTTGGTGATGGGGCCGGATAAGGTTCGGTCGATCCTTGAGATGGACGGAGACTTGCCTCTTCAGATGAGTATGAGTCAGATCGCGGCGATCATTGCCGTCGTGTTCTCGTTCATGGGTGCCATGACGATCACGACACCGGCGTCGATTTCTTTTGAGGGAAAGAAATTCTGGATTGTCCGGTCTCTGCCGATTCGGGTCGCGGACATTTTGGCCGCGAAGCTTATGCTCAATATTCTCTTGTTTGTACCTTTCGTGTTGATTTGTTCTTTTTTGGTCTCTGTTCGTTTCGGACTGCACCCGATTGAAGGTCTTGCTTTCGCGATTCTTCCTGCCATGGTGAACATAACGATCGCCGTAGCGGGGCTGATCATCAATCTTCTGATGCCGAAACTTGATTGGAGAAATGAAGCGGAAATCATCAAGCAAAGCATGTCGGTCATGTTGGCGGTGTTACTGGGATTCGCCATATCCGCTACGCCGATCGTTATGTATTTTCTGCTTTTCGCAAGGTTCGGCGACAGCGGGCTCGCGCTCGCGGGATTTGCCTCGTCCGGCTTCCTTATGTTGATCCTGGTCATTGAATTGCTGATTCTCTTTATTCCCGGCAAGAAAATCTTTGAGAACATACCCGCATAAGGAAGAATTTGGTGATGGGTGATATAATGAGGGGGTGCCACGGGCGAAGTAACGTCCGTGACACCTCTTTTTCATCGGAATCTGTGGGTGTGATGAGGGCTGTTCTCCGGTACCCGGAGACTGCCAAGCCACCGCAGGGCGAGTTATCGGGAGGAAACATGGTGTTTTGGGAAAAAGCCGGAAAGCGGCGGGAAGGGCCGGAAGGACCTTTATTCGTGAAGCCTTATTCGGATCGGGGAGAGGAAATGAAGGCTTTGTCCGTGAAACTCGAAACGGCGCCGGCGCAGTCGAAACATATTTTTCGCGAGGCGTTGGATGCTTTGAGCAAGAAGGCGGATCGACATGGTGTGATCAGTCGTTTGCTGAGCGAATCCGATCTTCCGGCGTTGATACTTTATAACGTTCAGGTCGCGAGCCGCGCCGGACTGACTGCGATTGACTTTGTCATTCTCGCACCTCGGTTTGTCATGGCGATCGAATGCTCGGAGGATGTCGTCCGGCCGGAGGACATGCCGGATCCCGGGATTTATGGTTCCGGAAGGATTTATCCCGGCGACGTCGCCTGCGAGGAAGTCGCGCACATTCTGGCGGAAGCGTTGAGAGAGTCCGGACATTTTCCTGCCAAAATGGTACGGAACGTCTGGCCGGTGAAGATGATAACGGAAGAAGAAGCGAAACGGGACGGAGAATCGGGTCGTCGGGCCTTTTCGAGCGAGATGAGCCGTGTATTTCCGGACATCAGAAGCGCTCAGGTGATCACCGATCAGGAATTGATCGGATTGGTGCACGCGCTCTCGGAATCGGATTATTCTGCGTCGGAAATGTCCGGCAAGAAACTTTTCGCGATGAGCGATCATTTATCGGCATATCATTCGGAGGTAACGGAATGTCCGGTACCGTATCGGATGGAATCACAAAAAGTGTAAGGAAACGGGAGAAATAAGCGAAAGGCGGGACAGTTTATGGAACTTCGCAAAATGGGCAAATTGGATGTAATGACTTCGCTTCTGGGATTCGGGTGTATGAGGTTTCCGCTTCGTGCCGACGGGCAGATTGACGAAGAGGTTGCTGAGCAAATGTTGATTGAGGCATACCGATCCGGAGTCAATTATTTCGATACTGCGTATACATACCATGACAGTAAGAGTGAGACTTTTACCGGACGCGTACTCGATAAGCTTCCGCGGGAGAGTTACTATGTTGCCACGAAATTTCCCAGTTGGCTTCTCAAGAAGACTTCCGATGTCCGGGAGATCCTGGATATTCAGTTGTCTCGTTTAAACAAGGACTTCGTTGACTTCTATCTTTTACACACGCTCAATGACGGCTTCTGGGAGAAGACGGTTTCGCTTGGGGTGATTGAAGAATGCAAGAAGCTGAAGCGGGAAGGGAAGATCCGCTATCTGGGATTTTCTTTTCATGATTCGTACGAGGTTTTCGAGCGGATCATCAAGGCATATGACTGGGATTTCTGCCAGATTCAACTGAATTACATGGATACCGAGGAGCAGGCCGGGATCAAAGGCTATGAGCTTGCGACGAGCCTCGGAATCCCCGTGATTGTGATGGAGCCCGTGAAGGGCGGCTCCCTGGCACGTTTGCCCGATGATATCTATTCGGTTCTCAATGAAGTGGATCCCGGTGCATCTCCTTCTTCCTGGGCACTGCGTTGGGCCGGAAGCCTGCCGAATGTCAAAGTAGTCTTGAGCGGGATGTCCGCGCCGGAGCATGTGCGGGAGAACTGCAACATTTTCGAGAAGTTCGAACCGCTGAACGAAGAAGCGCTTTCCGCGATCCGGAAGGCTTCCGATATGTTTCGGAATAGAATTCGAAACGGCTGTACCGGCTGTAAATACTGCATGCCGTGCCCGGCGGGCGTCAATATACCGGAGAACTTCAAGATCTGGAACGAATACGGAATGTTCGAAAACGTCGGGCATACCCGTTGGTGGTGGAATGAGTCCCTCCCGGCCGATGCCAAGGCTGACCGGTGTGTCGAATGCGGTCAATGTGAAGCGGCTTGCCCTCAGGGCTTATCGATCATCGAGGATTTGAAGACACTTCAGGCAGAAATCGAAAATGCGATTCGTTGATCGAAGGGTATTTGAATCAGAATGAAACAATATCGGAGCTATGCCGGCTGATCCGGAGGAAAAGTATGCATGACAAAAAGAATAACCGAATAAGTGCCGAGCAGAATCGTGCATGGATTCGCAAAATTTCATTCGGGGGACTTCTGCTTTCGATCGGCATCGTCCTGCCGCAGGTGTTTCATCTGACAGGCGGTCCGACCTCCGGTGCGACATTTCTTCCGATGCACATTCCGGTCCTGATCGCCGGCCTTCTTCTGGGGCCGGTATTCGGAGCAGGTATCGGCGCGATCACTCCGATCATCAGTTCGATGATGACCGGAATGCCTCCGGCGGCCAGAATGCCGTTCATGGTTGCGGAACTTGCCATTTATGGTTTGGTTGCGGGTCTTCTTTACCATGCCTTAGGCCTTTGCCGCTTTCGGTTCCCACGCCGCGCGACACCGGAGGCGCGGCC
>JAAYIQ010000076.1 GCA_012523365.1 Clostridiaceae bacterium | reverse complement strand
GCGATCCTCGTCCGCAAGCAAGAAGAAGCCGCCCAAGAGGTATCCGAATTGCTCGCCGCCGAGAAGGCCGCTCTGGATCTCCTCGCAGCGAAGAGCCGATCCTCCGCGGAATCCGAGTCCAAGAAACGCCTCTTGGAAGAGCGGGTCGCGCTCATCGACGAGGTGCTTGCGATAGCGCGTACCCGGGCGATGTCTCTTTCTCCATCGGAGAACGAGCAAATGATCGAGCGTTTCGTCCGATCTCACGCCTCCGAACTGACGGACGATTGTCAGCTGATCCTGAACGCTCGCGATCTCTCCTCGATTTCGGATGATTTTTCGAAGCGTATTGCACGTATTTCCGTCGGAATCCGGATCTCGGACCGGCCGGGCGATTTTGAAGCGGGCTGTATCCTGCGCTGCGGGCCGATCGAGTATAACGGTACTGTGGACGCCATTATCTATGAACACCTCGACGAGATCCGCGATTTGATCAATCGTCATCTGTTCTCTTAATCATGTTCCGGTGTGATCCGGACGGAACGGAAGGTTAATCACTTGACTCGAAAAGCAGACGAAACCCATTACGCCTACGCGGCGACCGCCGTACGTGTGCGCCAGATGAAATCGCTCGAGCCATCCGATTTGGATCGGATGGTCGCCGCGCCTTCATTCGGCTCGGCGTTGGCTGTTCTCGAGGCAAAGGGCTGGCCGGTTCCGGACGGTATTACGGATACAAACGCGATTCTTGCGCGCGAACTCCTGGAAGCCTGGAACTATTTGGTCGAAGTCGCGCCGGACCCGTCACTTTTCCATCCGTTCATACTGAAAAATGACTTTCACAATCTGAAAGCCGGAATAAAATCCGTTCTCAGCGACTATGATGCGGATACGTATTTTGTTTATCCGTGCACGCTCTCCGCGGATACGCTCAAGAAAGCGATCAGTGAGAAGCACTTCGACCTTCTCCCCGAGCCTTTTTCTTCGCTCGGAGCGGAATTGTACGACATCCTCGTACATACCGGAGACGGCCAGTTGTCGGATATCCTCGCCGACCGCCTTGCGTTGGACGAGACTCTCTCGTGTGCCAAGCGCGGCGGAGACCCTCTGATTATTAAGTTAACGGAGTTCTTCTGCGCGGTCACCTATATCAAAACTGCTTTTCGAGCGGCAAGGATCGGCAAAAGCTCCGAATTTATCGACCGTGCGATCGGCACCTGCGACACCTTGAATCGCGCCGAGCTGATCGAGCGCGCCGCGGAGGGAGTCCGCCCGCTTCTGGATTATCTGGAAACGACCGAATACCGGGAAGGAGCCCTGATTTTATCCTCTTCTGCGTCCGAGTTTGAGCGTTGGTATGACGATAAGACCATGATCATGCTGGAAAATGTACGATATATCGCCTTGGGCACGGCGCCGCTGGTCGCCTTCTGGTTGGGAAAAGAGGCGGAGATCCGTAACGTCCGGATCATTTTGGCCGCAAAACAGGCCGGGCTGACCCCCCCGGAGATTCGCGCCCGTTTAAGGAGGCTCTATGTATAAGATCGCGGCAATGGGAGACCGGGACAGCATATACGGATTCGCTTCTCTGGGTATTCATATTTTCCCGGAGGACCGAATGGAGAGCCCCGCGGCGACGCTCCACAATCTCGCGACACAGGATTTCGCGGTGATCTATATCACGGAGTCCCTCGCGTCCCGCTTGAAGGATGATATCGAGAAATATAAGGATCGCCCTCTTCCCGTCATCGTTCCGATCCCCGGCGTGGCCGGTAATACCGGGTTGGGCATGAGGGCAATCGCTCGCGCGGTGGAAAAAGCCGTCGGCAGCGATATTCTTGCAGATGCATAAAGGAGACAGATCATGAGTAAAGGATCCATTCGCAAAATATCGGGACCTCTGGTCATCGCCGAAGGAATGCGGGACGCCAATATGTTCGACGTCGTCCGCGTCAGCGATCAGCGGCTGATCGGAGAGATCATCGAGATGCACGGAGACCGCGCGTCCATCCAAGTCTATGAGGAAACCTCGGGACTGAAGCCGGGCGAACCGGTGGAATCGACCGGCGTTCCGCTCTCGGTCGAGCTCGGGCCCGGCTTGATCGGCGGGATTTTCGACGGGATCCAGAGACCTCTGGAAGAGATCCGTCGCCAAACCGGAAACAATCTGGCCCGCGGTATCGAGATCCCTTCTCTGAATCGTGAAACCGTCTGGGCCTTTACCGCGGCAGTGAAGCCCGGACAAGAGGTCACAGGCGGCGACAAACTCGGCGAGGTTCGCGAGACAAGGATCGTCAATCATAAGATCCTGGTCCCGCCGGGGCTGTCCGGAACCGTTAAGTCCATCGCTTCCGGCGATTATCTGCTCGATAATCCGATCGGCGAGCTCGTCGACGATAAAGGAGAGGTTCACAAACTTTTCCTCTATCATCGCTGGCCGGTCCGAGTCGGCAGACCTTATAAACAAAAGCACGCTCCGACGATGCCTCAGATCACGGGTCAGCGCGTCATCGACAGCCTTTTTCCGCTGGCTAAGGGGGGCGTCGCGGCGATTCCCGGCCCGTTCGGCAGTGGCAAGACCGTCACCCAGCATCAACTGGCTAAATGGGCTCAGGCCGACATCATCGTCTACATCGGTTGCGGCGAGCGCGGCAACGAGATGACGGACGTCCTGAACGAATTCCCGGAGCTGGTCGACCCGACCACCGGCGAATCCCTGATGAAGCGAACCGTGTTGATCGCCAATACTTCCGACATGCCCGTCGCCGCTCGTGAGGCTTCGATTTATACCGGAATCACTATCGCGGAGTACTTCCGCGACATGGGATATTCCGTCGCCCTGATGGCCGATTCGACCTCGCGCTGGGCCGAGGCTCTGCGCGAAATGTCCGGCCGACTCGAAGAAATGCCCGGCGAGGAAGGTTACCCCGCGTATCTTGCCAGCCGTCTGGCTCAGTTTTATGAACGCGCGGGACGCGTTTCCGTCTTGGGAAGCGAGGATATCGAAGGCTCTCTTTCGGCGATCGGCGCCGTCTCCCCTCCCGGCGGAGATATTTCCGAGCCGGTCTCGCAGGCGACACTGCGTATCGTAAAGGTATTCTGGGGGCTGGACGCACAGTTGGCCTACAAACGCCATTTCCCGGCGATCAACTGGCTCACGAGTTACTCTTTGTACGCGGATTCGCTCTCCTCTTGGTTCGATCAGAACGTCTCGGAGGATTGGAATACGTGTCGCTCGCGATTTTTGCATATCCTTCAAGAGGAAGCCGAGCTTGAAGAGATCGTCCGCCTCGTCGGTATGGACGCACTTTCCGCCGCGGATCGTCTGAAGATGGAGGTCGCGCGTTCGATCCGCGAGGATTTCCTGCATCAACTGGCATTCCACGAGGTCGACACCTACAGCTCACTCAAGAAGCAGAACCTGATGATGCGCCTGATCCTTGGTTTTTATGATAAGGCCGCGAGCGCTCTGGCGTTGGGCGCGGACATTGAGAAAATTGTCGCGCTGCCGGTCCGGGAGCGGATCGGACGCTTTAAGTACACGCCCGAGAATGACATTGAGGGCGAGGCGACCTCCGTCGAATCGCAACTCGCGCACGAAATCTCCGATATATTAGACAAGGAGGAAGATTGATGCCTAAAGAATATCGTACGATCCAGGAGGTCGCCGGCCCTTTAATGCTGGTTCGCGGCGTTTCGGATGTCGCGTATAACGAGCTCGGTGAGATCGAGCTGGCAAACGGAGAGAAGCGCCGGTGCAGAGTGCTCGAGATCAACGGCAGTGATGCGTTGGTACAGCTTTTCGAGAGCGGTGCCGGCATCAATCTGGCCGACAGTAAAGTTCGGTTTCTCGGCAGACAGCTGGAGCTCGCGGTTTCCGGAGACATGCTTGGTCGTATTTTCGACGGCATGGGCAACCCGATCGACGGCGGTCCGATGATCATCCCCGACAAACGCATGGATGTTAACGGGACCCCGATGAATCCGGCCGCGAGAAACTATCCGAACGAGTTCATCCAGACCGGCGTCTCCGCCATTGACGGCTTGAACACCCTCGTCCGCGGCCAGAAGCTCCCGATCTTCTCGGGAAGCGGTCTGCCGCACGCCAACCTCGCCGCGCAGATCGCGCGTCAGGCGAAGGTACGCGGAACGACCGAATCGTTCGCCGTCGTTTTTGCCGCGATCGGCATCACCTTTGAGGAAGCCAACTTCTTTATGGAGAGCTTCCGCGAGACCGGCGCGATCGACCGAACGGTCCTCTTCATCAACCTCGCGAACGATCCGGCGATCGAACGTATCGCAACGCCCCGAATGGCCCTGACCGCGGCCGAATACCTCGCCTTTATGATGGACATGCACGTCCTCGTTATCCTTACGGATATCACCAACTACGCCGACGCGTTGCGCGAGGTTTCCGCCGCCAGGAAGGAAGTCCCCGGACGCCGCGGATATCCCGGATACATGTATACCGACCTCGCGTCTCTGTACGAGAGAGCGGGACGCCAGAAGGGCAAGAGCGGAAGCATCACCTTGATCCCGATCCTTTCGATGCCCGAAGACGACAAGACCCACCCGATTCCCGACCTGACCGGATATATCACGGAAGGTCAGATCATCCTGAGCCGTGAACTGCACCGCAAAGGTATCGTTCCGCCGATCGACGTCCTTCCGTCCCTTTCGCGACTCAAGGACAAGGGTATCGGCGAGGGCAAGACGAGAGAGGATCACTCAAACACGATGAATCAGCTCTTTTCGGCCTATGCCCGCGGCAAGGACGCCAAGGAGCTCATGGTCATCCTGGGCGAGGCCGCACTGACGGAGATGGACAAGCTGTACGCGCGTTTTTCGGACGCCTTCGAGAAGGAATACGTCTCGCAGGGCTTTTTGACCGACCGATCCATCGAGGAGACGCTCGACTTGGGCTGGAAGCTCCTTCGCATCCTCCCGAGAAGCGAGTTGAAGCGTATCAGCGATAAGATCCTGGACCTCTACTACGATGAAGCCGGAAGCGAAGAATAACAGATAAAGGAGACACTGTCCGATGGCCGGAACGCACGTCAACCCGACACGCATGGAACTGACCCGTTTGAAGAAGCGGCTCGTTACCGCGCGCCGCGGGCACAAACTTCTGAAGGACAAGCGCGACGAGCTGATGCGACAGTTCCTCGAGACCGTCCGGGAGGTCCGACAACTCCGCCGCCAGGTCGAGAAGTCGCTCCTTGAGGCCAACCGGCACATGTCCGTCGCGCGTGCTCTGATGAACGACGAAGCGATGGCGACCTCCATGCTCTACCATAAGCAGGAGATGTCTCTGGAGGTCGGTGAAAAGAACATCATGAGCGTTCGTGTTCCGCTTTTCGACGTCAAATATAAGACGGCGGATCCCGGCGACATCTACTCATACGGTTTCGCTTTCACGTCTTCCGAACTCGACGAGGCGGTCCTGGCACTGTCGGATTTGACCGCTCCGTTGATCCGGTTGGCCGAGAAGGAAAAGGCTCTGCACCTGATGGCGCAGGAAATCGAGAAGACCCGCCGGCGCGTCAACGCGCTCGAGCACGTCATGATCCCCGGATATCTTGAGAACATCCGCTTCATCACCATGAAGCTGGACGAGACCGAGCGCAGCGCGATCACGCGACTGATGAAGGTCAAGGACATGATG
>JAAYIQ010000075.1 GCA_012523365.1 Clostridiaceae bacterium | reverse complement strand
TTTTTGAAATCAAAGCCATATATCCCGATACATCCAATGAATACTCGTCAAACGAAACTCGGAAATACGGCAGAAATGGAATAACGAGCGCAACAAGGGAAATAACGGAAGAAGTCAGGCGCAGAACCCCGCGCCTGTCCTTCATCCGTTTCCTCGTGTGCTTGATGCCACATGTACACTCCAAGGAGACACCTCTTCTACTTCTTGTTGGGAACGACTCCGTCGTCCTCTACGATTTTCATTCCTTCGTCCGAGTAAATGAAGTCCAAAAATGCTTTTGTGATTGAATCCGAAGAATCCTTTTTGGTGATCATCAGAAACGGCCGCTGAAGTTTATACGTTCCCGACGCAACATTCTCTGCCGTTGAGCTCACTCCGTCGATGCTCAAAGCGACTACACTTTCATCCACCGAGGACAACGATACATAACCGATCGCGTTTGGATTGTTGGCAACCGCCTGTTTCACGTTACCGGTCGAGTTCTGTTCTTCCGCATATTTTGCGGTTTCTTTAATCCCGACAATTTCCTCGAAAGCACCGCGGGTGCCGGACGCCGCCTCTCTTCCGATACATTGAATCGGAGCGTCTTTCCCGCCCAATTCGCTCCAGTTCTGGATTTTTCCGGAAAAAACATCGGCCAACTGAGACATAGTCAGGTTCTTGACGGTCGAAGTCGGGTTAACAACTACGGATACTCCGTCATACCCGATGATGTACTGATCAAAAGAATCCGGATTTTCAGTATCCTTGAGTCCTCTCGAGAGCAGCCCGATATTCGCGGTGCCGTCATTAACGGCCGACGGTCCTTCACCCGATCCGTTTCCGCCGACGGAAATTGTTACTTTCATGTTTTTTCTCATGAATGTCTCCGCCAAAGCATTACTTACATCCGCCATGGAGGTGGATCCCGTCAACGTGAGCGTCCCGTTCAATTCTCCTTTTCCCTCAGTCTGTTTCTGCGTTGCAGCGATCTCCGTACATGCGGAAGAGAACATCATGACAAAGACAAGAATCGTTACCAAAATTTTCTGAACTGATGATTTCATTCTTCATATCCTCCTTATCGTCTTGACCTCAGATTAACGAAGCAGGGGCATGAGAGAATTAGGTTTAGGTTATAAATTGTTAAATCCACGTAAAACAAAAACGCCCTCCCTGCAAGTGCGCTCCTAATGTCCGTCACAATGTGCGGTATCAGGGGACAATTCATTTAAGAAACGTTTTTGTGATTAAGGATTGCGATATATTGAAAAAGCCGGTATATTTACTTCAAAATGACCACGGTGATCCCGTCGTTAGCGCGTGACCAGTCCGGATCACTGCGAAAAGCAGGACACATTTCCACAAGGGTGCGTCCTGATTTCTCAAACGGCCCGAAAAACTCACCGGGGCAGTAAGCCTTAATCTTACCCTCGTCAAGCATGCCGCGAAGACACTCATGAGTCGCAACTTTCAATGCTCCGCCATGCCCGGTCGAACCGTAACCGTGAATGACTTTCACTTGATGAATGCCGATCCTGCGCATCGTATTCAACTCAAAACGCAGTTTCTTCATCGCTGCTTCGACCTGAGGCATTCCTTCTTCGATGTTAATAATACTCGCGGCCAATTCTTCCTCGATTCTCGAACCATACCGTCGCCTGAACAGAGCCGAGCGGAGGTCTTTCATTATGCACATGATTCCGGCAGAAACACTTGACAATCATCTATAAAAACGGAGCATCATAACCATATACCAACATAGATAAATTATAGCACAAATATCTCTGCCATGTGAAACGGAAGCTCTATTTGCTATAATCCCATCATGAGATTAGATCGCATATTGTCCAATTCGGGATGCGGAACCCGCTCCCAAATTAGAGACTTGATTCGAGCCGGGGCGGTTTCCGTCGACGGGCGGGTGATCAACGATCCATCCTTACATATCACCGCTGACCAGTTTGAATCAATCATTTTCCGCGGAAGCCGTCTGTTTTATTCACAGTTCATCTATCTTTGCCTGAACAAGCCGGATGCCTGTCTGACCGCTCTTCAGGATTCACGGTTACCGACGGTTCGGCAATATATCCCCGAGAATCTTTGCGGAAAGGGAATATCTCCGGTCGGTCGTCTGGATTATCACACCACAGGGGTACTCCTTCTGACCAATGACGGGGAGCTCAATCACAGGTTAACATCACCCAAATATCACATCCCGAAGTCCTACACCATCGGCTACTCCGGACCGCCCATAGACCAATCGGATGTCGATTGTTTTGCCGAGGGCTTTGTCCTTTCCGACCGTCCGGGAGAAGAAACATCGCTTGCACCCGCGAAGTTAATTCCGATCGACGATCAACATTGCGTCCTGACGATCATCGAGGGACGTACTCATCAGGTTAAGCGGATGCTCGCGGCGATCGGCCGCCCGGTTCAGACCCTTCATCGCAATGAATTTGGAGGAATTGTTTTGCCCCCGACTCAAATGCCGGGAGATATTCGCGATCTCTCCTCAGAAGAAATTCAGTCGCTTCGGACATCATGCGGTATCCATTACGATCCCGGCGGTAATAACAAAGATCTGTCACAAAATGAGACAGACCTTGTTTAACGTTAAATTGAATCGATAAGGATAACGGCTATGTTAAGGTTACCGGTCATTTTCGATGAACCAATCGCTTTGAATCAAAATGGTCCGAATAAATTCCTCGGATTTTTCCCTGTCCGCAGTCTTTAGGGATATTCCGAACACGAGAGTCGGCGGGTCACTGCGCCACCGATTTTCGAAGCCCATCGCCAAGATCAACTCCGGGTCTGTAATCATCAATCCGTAAATATGTCTCTCGTGGTCCTCATCCGCAATTTCCGGGTTTTCTTCGCTCAGTTCGGAAATCAACTTATAATAATCCGCCATCGAGAATATGACAGGCTGGATCGCTTCCAGTTGTTCTTCACTAAGCTCTTTCTTTAACTCATCATAGAACTCGTCCATCGGGGCAAAATTGGGTAAGAAAATGGGAATCGTTCTGCGGTCGGTGATCAATATATCATGTTCGACCGAAAGGTATGCGGCTGTCGTTAGATTTCCGTACATCGTTATCTCGTCCGTTTGCTCGGAGTTGTCCGCAATTAGGTTCGACAACATAAACTGAGGCCGTTTGAACGTGAATTTTTCCTCGGTGAAATCCACGATCTGCCTTTCCATATTTTCAAAATGTCCGAAAGCAATGATGGTGAAGTCAACTTTCGGGGTGAAGAAAAAATGTTTAATGACAAAAAAGAGTGCCACACAAGTGAATAAGAGCAGGATATACTTCCACCAGGAATAATAGAAATGAACGCCCCATTCTTTTCGTGTTTTTCCGAGCACTTCGCGTGAATTTTCACGCACATTTCGTTCTTGAACGATCTTATTTCGTTTTCCGGACGCAATCTCGTATGCGTCGTTTATTCGCGACAAATCATCACTGTTTGCCTCAATGTTAGAACGGAATTTTTTAATATATTGGTAATATTTCTGTTCCAGGTCGTAGTCACCGGAGGATTCGTCCAACCCGAAAAAAGCAAGGGCTTCTTCCCGTGTCATTTCATCTCGGTCAATATCTTCGTTGTTGATATTCGTCAGGGTATCCTTTTGACGTTGATCTTCATCCCGGTGCTCCATAAATATTAACTCCACATTAATCGATCGGCTTCATCGTCGGGAACAATAAGACATCCCTTATGGATGCATTATCCGTCAACAGCATAACCAACCGATCGATACCGATTCCCATGCCTCCGGTCGGAGGCATCCCATATTCGAGTGAGACACAAAAATCCTCATCGTGAAGGTTTGCTTCCTCGTCTCCCGACGCTCGTTTCTTGATTTGGTCCGCAAATCGCTCGCGCTGATCGATCGGATCATTGAGCTCCGAGTATGCGTTGGCAAACTCCCGACTGCCGATAAACAATTCAAAACGATCCACCATCCCGGGCTGATCCTTGATCTTCTTGGCAAGCGGAGAAACCTCAATCGGATAATCGTATACGAACGTTGGTTGGACCAGTTTCTCCTCACAGAAAGCCTCGAAAAGCAGGTTCAACACTTCACCCTTACGCATCGCCGGACCCAACTCCATCCCAACGGACTTCGCAGCCTCGATCGCCTCCGCGTCGGTCGAGATTTTCGAGAAATCAACACCTGCGTATTTCATTACCGCATCTTTCATGGATATACGTGCAAACGGAGGCTTCAAGCTGATAGCCGTACCCTGATATGTGATCTCGGTTGTTCCGGTTACCTGTACGGCAACCTCGCTTAAGAGGTTCTCGCAAAGCTCCATCATCCCGCGAAGGTCGGTGTACGCCTGATACATTTCAACTGTAGTAAATTCCGGGTTGTGTTTAACCGACATCCCTTCGTTTCGAAACAAACGGCCGATCTCGTACACTCGCTCAAATCCGCCCACAATCAACCGCTTAAGGTAAAGCTCGGGAGCAATACGCAAATACATGTCGATATCCAACGTGTTGTGATGTGTCACAAAGGGTCGCGCACTCGCTCCGCCGGGGATCGAATTCAGGATCGGTGTCTCCACTTCGATAAAATCCAAACGGTCCAGATGATTGCGAATTCCACGAATCACGGAGGAACGCTTCTCAAAGGTTTCGCGAACCTCTGGATTCACGATCAGGTCGATATAGCGTTGCCTATAACGGGTCTCGGTATCCCGAAGCCCGTGAAATTTGTCCGGAAGAGGTCGAAGAGATTTGGACAAGAGTGTGTATTCCTTGGTCCGTATGGAAATCTCTCCCGTTCTGGTTCGAAAGACATCACCACGAATTCCGACGATGTCTCCGATATCAAGTTTCTGCCAGCGCTCATAAGCCTCGGGACCGATCTCGTCGATTTTCGTAAAAATCTGGATCCTGCCACGCCGGTCGTGAAGATCACAAAAACTGACCTTCCCCATTCCTCTTCGGGATAGAATCCGTCCCGCTACCTTGACTTCAAGGCCTTCGATTTCCTCAAAATGATCAATAATATCGACGGAATGATGAGTGACGGGAAAAACGAGTTCCCGAAAAGGATCGGAGCCCTCGTTGGCCAAGTCCCGGAGCTTTTCGAGACGAATACGAATCTGCTCCTGCGTATCGAGGATTGAATCCTCTTCACGAGAAGTGCTATCATGATTATCCTGCATGTTCTGACGAGTCCTTTCCGAAGGAGACTTCCGCTTTTACTCGGGCTTCCCGATCTTCACGATTTTGTATTTATAGGTCCCTTTTGTGGTTTGAACATCCACGATTTGGCCCTTCTTTTTACCGTGAATCGCTTGACCTACCGGCGAATCCGAGGATATGCGGTTCATGAAAATGTCTCCCTCGTTCGGGTTGACGAGACTGTATTGCGTCTCTTCCTTGGTTTCCTCGTCACGCAATGTTACAAGCGACCCGAGTGTCACCTTGGTTTTGCTGATTTCCTCTTCATCAATCACACGCGCATTTTTAAGAATTTCTTCGAGCTCCATAATGCGAGCCTCATTTTTAGCCTGCGCTTCCTTGGCGTCATCATACTCGGAATTTTCGGTCAGGTCGCCTTGACCTCTGGCATCCTTCAGACGCTCGGAAATCTCGGCGGCTTTGACGGTCTTTCTCTCGGCCAGTTCATCTTGAAGGCGCTTCAGTCCCTCAACGGTAAAGGCATTCTTCTCATTCTCTGACATGTTGTCTCCTTCTTCATCAGTGTTACTGTATGCTATATTTATTAATTCCTTTTTGTCGGTTTGTCAACCGTTATCGTTTATCTCGGACGATCATTATCCTTCTGAATGACATCGTGCGCCCCACCTTCGACGATCGATGTAGCCGATACAACCACAAGCCTCGCCTTTTTCTGGAACTCCTCGATGCCGGATGAACCGCAGGAACACATCGTTGATCTCAGTTTTGCCAAAGAAGTGTCCAAATTGTCTTTCAGCATTCCGGCATAAGGCACATAGGAGTCGACTCCCTCCTCAAAAGACATTTTGCCTCCTGCTCCGCCATCATCGTAACGCTGCCAGTTTCTTGCGCGATTGGATCCTTCTCCCCAGTATTCCTTGACATAATTCCCGGCAACCAACATCTTGCGGGTCGGGCTCTCATCAAAACGGGCAAAGTAACGTCCGAGCATCATGAAATCCGCACCCATCGCCAACGCAAGTGTCATGTGGTAATCGTGTACGATGCCTCCGTCGGAACAAATCGGTATATAGTAGCCGGTTTCTTCGAAATATTTCTTTCTTTCAGCCGATACGGCGAGAACAGCGGAAGCTTGCCCGCAACCGATGCCCTTCTGTTCTCTGGTTATGCAGATCGACCCGCCGCCGATACCCACTTTGATGAAATCGGCTCCGGCTTCCGCCAGAAAACGAAATCCCTCGGCGTCTACAACATTTCCGGCACCGACAGGGACATCGGGATAATTCTGTTTCACCCAACGGAGCGTTTCCCCCTGCCACTGAGAGAATCCATCGGATGAGTCAATACATAAGACGTCCGCCCCGGCATGGACCAATGCGGGCACCCGCTCCTTATAGTCTCTCGTATTAATACCGGCACCGGTCAAAAGACGTTTCTGATCATCCAGAAGTTCGAGCGGATTCTCCTTGTGCGATTCGTAGTCCTTGCGAAAAACCAATCCGACCAACTTGTCATCTTTATCGACGATCGGAAGTTGATTGATCTTGTGCTCCCAAATGATGTCGTTCGCCTCTTTGAGCGTTGTTCCCTCGATTGCATAGACAAGATTTTCAAACGGGGTCATGAATTCCGCAACCTTGGTCGACGGATCCATCCTGCTGACCCGATAATCCCTGGAAGTGACCAAGCCGAGTAATTTCCCGTTCGGTGAACCGTCATGAGTGATCGCAACGGTTCTGTGCCCCATTCTTTCACGCAATTCCAGAACATCGGAAAGAGTGTTGTCCGGCATCAGATTGGAATCGGATGAGACGACTCCCGCCTTATATTTTTTGACTTTGCGGACCATCTCGCACTGGTTCTCGATCGTTTGAGATTGAAATATGAAAGAAAGTCCGCCGCTTCTGGCCAAGGCGATTGCCATTCCCGAGTCCGAAACGGATTGCATAATTGCCGAAACCATCGGTATGTTAATCTTAAGCTTCGGTTCCTCGACGCCTTTTCTGTATTTACAGACCGGAGTTGAGAGATCCACATGATCCGGTATGTTGTCCTCGGTCGTCAAATTCGGAATCAACAAATACTCACTGAACGTCCGTGACTCTTCCTCGAAAATCTTGGCCATACACAGTACCTCCGCAATCCGAAAGCTTCAATGGTTTCATAGTATGATAGCACAAATCCGCATACAGATACAAAACATTTTTACTATCGATACTCTCAAAACAAGATGACTCCGTTTCACTGTTTGATGCTTCGCAGACGGAATGAAAACATCACGGATAAAAGAACCGCTATGGTAATGATCGCCTCGGGTAAAAGGTATGACCCGTTGTATACGATTGAGTAAACCCAGGGATTCTGCTCACCCGCATACTCAGCGAAAAATATAACTCCCGAGAGAACATGACAGATCATACGAAGGGCAATGCCCGCTACGACCCCGATTATCATCCTTCGGAAAGAAACCAGGGACAGTTTCCCGGTGATACTTCTTATCCGAATTCTCTCAGCCCTCGGTGCGGCCAGAAAACCGGCGACACCCAACAGGGAAAACGCGAGAGTATAATCCAGAAGCACCTGAACGGGCATCATAAAGTACCCGTTGATCATTTGAAGCAGGCTGAAAATAAACGCGGCTCCGAATCCCCACGCCGGACCAAAGCACAATGCAAAAAAGATAATCGGAAGCATTGATGCCGGAGTAACCGACCCGCCTTGCGGCATTTTATAAACGGTAATCAGAGAAAGAACAAAGGCGACGGCCACGCATATACCGCCGGTCGCGACCGCCAGATTATTTTCCCGATCGTAGTTGATGGAAACTGAGTGCTCAGACATAAAAAACTCCTCCTTTATGTCCGACAGATGAACAAAGGAGAAGCTCGTTCGGCTTCAACTATGATCCCTCCGCCGGCATTATCCGGTTCAGGTTATCTGGGTCGACGCTCCAATTCAGCGCCCTCTCAGCCGGATATCGGTCCAGCTCCCCTTTTTCAGTTGTCATCATACACCGAAAGCGGGTGTGATGCAACCGGATATCTCTCTGATCAGGACAGGCAGAACTGGATCCGATCAGATCATTTTGCATACCTTGAAGAATTTCTCGACTTCGTTTGAGTACTTCCCGGGTGAAACATCGAACGCCATCACATGCCTTGCTTTTTCGACAAAAACTAACCTCTTGGGACAAGCAAGTCGTTCATATATCGCTTCGCTCATTTCCGGAGACACAAAACGATCATCGGCACCGTGAAAAAGCAGAACGGGAATCTTAATTCTCCCGGCGACCGGCAGTACGGCCGCTCTCTTGATCGGGAATCCGATTCGGCTCTGCGCGATGTTAGCGACCAATTTTATAAACCACTTCCCGCGAAAATGATACTTGTTTTTCATCGTGTGCATTAACTGATTTTCAAAGGTGTCAAATGGGCTGTCTGCAATAATTCCGGCGACCGATGGTGATAATTTACGACTTGCGGCGGCCATCAGCACGGCTGCCGCACCCATCGACCTTCCGAAAAGGATAATTTTGAGGGGCGACCCCAACTTTTTCTCCATGAAACGGACCCATGAAATGATATCCTGGCTGTCATACAGGCCGTATCCGATAAATCGTCCCTGACTCATTCCGTGTGCCCGGAGGTGCGGGATCAGGATGTGGTAGTCATTTTTCTGTAAGAGCATTTGTGCGTAAGCACCCATGTCCGAAGGATGGTCCTTCCAGCCGTGCACGAGGATGACGAGAGTACGAGTGGTTTTCTTGTCCGACGGCCGATAGTATCCCGATAGCACGATTCGATCAAATGATTTGATCTGAATGTCCAAAAAATCCATTCGGTTGGTATAGAACCAATTCTTCCCTCTTCCGAAAATAGTGTCCTGCTCAATTTTGAGCGGTGATTTATCATACGGCGGCCGAGGGAGAGGCCGATCGAAAATCTTATGATATGCTCGAATCGCGAGAACATAAATTGCCAATGCCGAAGCGGCCAACAGCAATAACGCTCCGGCGGAAATGATTACAACAAGAACCGTTGCGGTGATACCGGAAGGCAAGTCTACATCCCTCCCGACATTCCGAGCAGTTCTTCGACCTCTAAGCGATCGCGGAAAATGAAGGACGAAAGCACCTCGCAACCTTCCTCGGTTACCAGCACGTCGTCCTCGATACGGAATCCCATACCCCATTCCCGGACATAAATCCCGGGTTCAATCGCGAGCACCGCATTGGCTTCAATCGGAAGGTCCTTTATGCAAGCGTCATGAACATCCATTCCCAAATGATGCGCCGCGTTATGCCAGAGATAGTCGCCGGGTTCCGCGTATTCCCTTCCGGACAGAATACCGAGTTCTCCGAGTGCTTTTGAGGCAGTCTCCCGAAAAATCTTGTTGATATCCGCAATCGTAACACCCGGCCGAATCATTCGGGTAATATGATCCAGGCAATTTAAAACCGCGTCATAAAGGGCTGCTTGACGTGCGGAGAATACACCCGAAGAAGGGTATGCCCTCGATACGTCGGCGCATAGTCCGCCGACCGTCGCTCCGACATCGATCTGAATCATAACTCCCTTCGGAATAGCCGCGCCGTCGGGTTCGGAGTGATGAAGATAAAAAGCGTTCTCTCCGGCGGCCACGATCGTCGGAAAAGCCGGTTCCAGACAACCGGAGCGACTCATCGCCGAATTCATCGCCGAAAAAAGACGTAACTCGCTGGTTTCCGAGCGCAAAAGAACCAACGCATCTCGAATCGACAAATCTGTTAACTCAATTGCTTTTTTGATCATATCAATTTCACATGGCTGTTTTTTCATCCGCATACGAGCCAGAATCGGTGCGATCAGGCGGACCGATTCTTCTCCCCGACTTTGCCGTGCCCTCTCAAGAAAACGGCTCGCCGGACCGGTTCGAAACCCTTTATCCGTCGCAATATCATACGTCCGGTCATCCAGGATCGCAGTCAACGCATCATCCAGGTTTTCCAGATAAAAAACTTCGTCCGCGCCGGATCGCTCCAAAACCTCGGCGGGGGTCAGTCGCTTCCCGCTCCACCGTTCTCGAAGCGGATCGTTGGAATGGACAAAAAGTGACGTATCCGTACGCGATTCATCCGAGCGAATAACCAGTACCGAATCCGGCTGTTCCACTCCGGCCAAATAGTAAAAATTGCGGTCGGGACGAAAGTGATACTCAGCCCCGTCCGACATCGACACGGTCTCACCCGCGAAAACGACGACACAACAGCGCTTCGGAAGCTTTTCCAGAAGTCTTTTCCGATTGTTCGAAAAAAACGACACGGGCAAACGATATTCACGGATATCCGCATTCATCTCGTCGGCTCTCCTGATCGCACATTATACTCATCGAAGAGTATCGTATTGTTGATATACCCGAGCGTTGCACCGGGTGAGCGCCGAATCAGACCGGGGTTACCGATAACGATCGAGTTGTCTGGAACGTCGAAATTTACATATGCGCCCGGGGCGATCAGAACATTGTTGCCGATTCGGATGTTTCCGATAATTAAAGCATTCGCTCCGATCCATACGTAATTTCCGATCGTCGGAGCACCCTTTCTGGGCCCGCGAAACTGTGTTCCGATGACAACGCCGGTGGAAATGTTGACATTATGACCGATTACAGATTGCGGGTGAATGATCAGCCGGCCGTAATGAGCGATATACAAGCCCTTGCCGATCTTGGTCTCGTACGGAATTTGAAAGTGAAACTTGTGCGATTTACTGTCGAGTTTAATATTGTAAAATCGGAAAAGAAACGCATTCAAAAGATGTCGGAATTTATTGTCCGTCGCTTGCGATTGGAAGTAATAATACTGTGTCTTGCGCAATGTGCTCAAAAATCGAAATTCCGGGCTGGACATGCATTCCTGAAGATACGTTAAATACACACGGGAAAGCCGCCTCTTGTTGCCGGTGTAACGATACAAGTCGCTATATATTATGTCTTTAAGCTCGTCGTTCATTCTCCCCCCGGTACAATTATTATTGATTTGAGTTAATCTTATCGCTTTTCGCATAATTGAGCAATATAAATATCCCGCGGCGGATAATCGAAAAGCATTTGAATCCATAATGTTTTCAAGACTTGCGATCGCCAGGGCCGGCGAGATTCCGGACCGACCACTTCAATGAGAAGAGAATCATTTCACCGGAACCCTGACCGGAATCAACTTCAAGCGCGTCGTTCTTGACGCAAACGCCTGTTACCCATATAATCGAGTAGCGCCGTTTTGCGGTACGGATTCAGCTCCCGAACATCACGATCGGAAGCAATGATCCGGGTCATGATAACGAAACGGAAGAGTATCGAAGTGGTCGCAACGAGCCGCACTCGAAATGCGGTTGTCCGCAAGGGCACGTGGGTTCGAATCCCACCTCTTCCGCCAAATCAAAACAAGCCTTCTTATAATGAAAATTTCCGGGACGTTCCGATCGGATCGTCCCGGAAATATTTCGTATTCACCGGGAATCGGTATTCACCGGGAATCGGTATTCACCGGGAATCGGTATTCAC
>JAAYIQ010000074.1 GCA_012523365.1 Clostridiaceae bacterium | reverse complement strand
CGAAGTTTCGTCCTTTCGTGCCGATTACTACTGATTGAAATTCGTCAATCGCGCCATTTTGCGTGCAATAGAATGTTGCTACTAATAACAGGCATGCAGCAAATCCATCGGCCGGGTACTCGCTTCGCGAACGCACTTCGAATATTTAAGAATTCCGGATCATGGCCCGATTGGCCGCGGGAAAACGACAACGGAGTGATCACGGACCGGTTTCCTGTTCACTTTTCACGGAAATCGGTGAAGAGCCCGTGAAAATCCACTCTTGACAAGCAGGTCGGTAAGATATAGACTTGCATTAGGTCGGTAATTTGCCGACCACCTTGCAGGAGGATATTCAAATGGATGAGATTCAATTCCCGGATTACAACATGACCGAAGCCGAGAGAAAGTTTGCCGACTTGATTTGGAAGAACGAGCCGATCAATTCCGGCGACCTGGTTCGCCTCTGTGCAGACCGGTTTGCGTGGAAAAAATCAACGACCTATACGTTTCTTAAAAAGTTGTGCGATCAGCGTTTGTTTCAGAATATCGACGCAACAGTGAGTTCTCTCATTAGCAAAGACGAATATCTTCGAATTCAGAGCGAACAATTCGTCGAGACAAATTTCGGTGGTTCTATTCCCCGCTTCTTGGCCGCATTTGTCCCGAAGAAGAAAATCAGCAAAGCCGAATACGAGGAAATCATGAGAATCATCAACGAGTACGAGGAGGAGAAATGATGGAAGCTATTTTTTTGAAAATCCTGGATATGAGCCTTGTTTCCGCCTATTGTATCGCAATTGTCTTACTGATTCGGCTGTTTTTACGAAAATCTCCAAAATCGTTCTCCTATATTTTGTGGATTGCCGTATTCATTCGTTTGGCAATACCCTTCACTCCGGAAAGTCCGGTCAGCCTTGTTCCTCAAGCGGTCAGCGACCACAGCGTTACCGCATGGGTGAGCGAAAAGGAAAATCCGGTCTTCGATCCGTCTTTCACTGCGGAAGCGGGTGGACTCAATCCGATCCAAGAAGCGAATGGTGATACTTCTCTGAAGTATTCTGCGAATCAGGAGATCAATGCATTTCCCGCGACACAGAACCTGCCGCAAGCACAGATTACGGCACGCGATCGGGTGACTTCTTTGGAAGACACAACGGAAACCGGCAAGTCCGGGATAGTGACCCCGTCAATGACGCAGATTTTTTCGATCGTTTGGTTGGTCGGGTTGATTTCACTTTTGTCTTATAATTTCATCACATATATTATTCTGAAAAAGCGTCTCCGTTCGTCTGTATGGCTTGAGGCCAATATTTTCGAATCTCCGAGCATCCCCTCGCCATTTTTGTTTGGCATTTTCCGACCTAAAATATACATCCCCTCAGGCCTTCAGGATTCCGACCGCGCACATATCTTGAGACACGAGCAAATCCATATACAAAGGGGCGACTCTGTCGTAAAGGCGATCCTTTTCGCGATCACTTGTATCCATTGGTTTAATCCTCTTGTCTGGCTCGCGTTTGCGTTCATGAGTCGTGATATGGAAATGTCTTGCGACGAGAAGGTAATCCGCGAACTGGGTTATGAGATTAAAAAGAATTACTCCTCTTCCCTTCTGTCTCTGGCGACGGGAAGAAGCTTATTACACGCGACTCCTCTTACATTCAGTGAAGGAAACCTCAAAGGCCGCATTAAAAACGTCCTCAGTTACCGGAAGCCGGCTTTGTGGATCATTCTTACTTCTTCTTTACTTGTCGGCATTGTCGTCTTCGGGCTGATTTTCAATCCGCTTCAGAATGTAAACGCTGCAAATCAGACCACGGAAATAACAGATCCGCAAATCGAGAGCACGACCGAGACTTCAGCAACAACTCCGACAACTACGGTAGAGCCCACTTCTAAAAAACCGTTTCTGGATGACCGATACGATAACCTGTTTATCGACGTGGACGGCGAGCGGATCAGTTACCGGGAAGTGATAGAGATGCAATCCGAAGATTTTCTTCTCCTCTCCAATCTCTCTCCGCTCGATTACAAAACCACGTCACCGGTCGATGTCAGTGACTTTATGAAAGTATTCACCGAAGCCGGTTATGATATTGTAATGGAAGATACGGCAGTAGCCGTACACGATGGGTTGGCTTTCTCCGGATATAGAGCCAGAAGTTCGGACGACAAGGAAAATGTTACGTGTATTCCTTTTGATTCGGAAGAAGAGGCGAATCAAACAATCAGTCGTTGGACAATGAACGCTTTTTATAAGGATGCTACACTGAATACGGATAACAACAATCGGCCTATGCAAGTCCTGTTCACCGACTCCGCCCTCATATGCTACGATCATGACGGTAGTTACGCCGGAAGCGACCTCTTCATTATCACTTATCAATCCGGCAGCAATATTATTCATGCCAGAATAACCGCTGAGATCCCGCGCCTGGAGACTTTCTTTGGAGCGATGGATCAGTTGGGACTTCCCTTTCCGGGCGAATTTAAGCTCAATCAAGCCCCCGGCAAATGGCCGGAAAACGCGGTGTTCGGATCTTCCTCGCACTTCGTCGATATTCTTACCGGACGTGGGTATAAGGTAAAACTGAACGACCCCAATTTTGATTGGGAATGGTATGAGGCCCGATCTGAAGATTTTGGTGTATACGTTTGCAACGGGCTTGAGGCAGTTAATTTCACTCCGGCCCGGGAGTACCTTCGGTTGATGACTTTTCTTGAAAGCGATTACCCGAACGAATCAGAGTATCCGACAGTTGAATGTCACAGCTCGGACTCACACGAGATGATTATCACTAGTTCCCCGGATGCATACGTTGTTTCCGTGTACTTTGATATGGTCGGCCTTGAAACACCGTATGACGGGCTATTAGATCGTACGATATGGTACGTAAAAGCCTTCGCCAATATCACGGACCTATCGGAAACCGAAGCGGCCGCGGCACGCGAAGAGGTCGACGCAGTAATCAAGGAGCTGTGTTTCCCCGGTTAACGGCAAACTCCTTCAGTAACAAGTGCGCAAGCGTTGTACAGTTCCTGTCCGAGGATTTCATTTTGAAGACCTTCAATGATGACGAACCAATCAACCCCGTCCGAACTTGTTTCCCGGCTGAATGGATGGTACTTTTTCATCAATTAACTGTGATTCAATCATAATGCTGGCAGTTTTCCTCTTTATTCGCCTCTCGTTTCCTCCGATCGAGGAAACGAGAGGCGAAATATGATTTGGTCGTAATAATTGAACTTCCCGGGTGCTATAATATAAGAAAAAAGCGCCGGGGTTTGATTATGGATATCACCGAGCTGTTTTTTAATGAGGCACATTCTCCGAAGTTGGTCTATTCCTATGTTCCCGGCGATGATGCCGGGAACACGATTTTCCGCTGTGAGCGCATGAATGCGGCGGCGGAACTTTGGATCCGGGAAAATTCGGGCGACGGGAACTTTGAGGTCCTGAAAAAAGAGAAGGACAAGAAACTTGAGGTCCGTGAAAATGCCGGCGTAGGGGACGGATCGTCTTGTGTCGATTCCGTTTTCGAGTCTGGGGTGTTCTTCCGATTATCGGAAAGTGCTGGAGGAAGCGCGCCGGGACAGAAGCTCGTTCTCCTCGCTCTTTGCCAAGGGGCAGGATCGTTTTGTCGTGCTCGACGCGTTCTCCATGGGGGATCACTATGTCGGCGTGGTACTGCGCGGAAGCAAGGATGTGCAACGCGCTTTTCCGCTGAATATTTTTCTTTCCGTCTCTACGGATATTCTTTGCATCGCGGACGCGGACGGGCGCTTTGTTCGCGTGAACACCGAATTTTCGAATATTTTGGGCTATGAGATCGCGGATGTCGAAGGCATGCAGGTCATCGACCTTGTCCATCCGGAGGATCTTCCTTCGACGCTGGATACCGTACAACGCCTCAGTTCGGGAGAGTCCGTGCCGCATTTTATCAACCGGTACCGGGCAAAATCGGGCGAATATCGGTACTTGCAATGGAAAGCCATCCCGTTCCCTCCCTACATCATCGCGTCGGCGCGCGATATATCCGATGCGTTCTCTCTGTCCTTAAGCCTTGAGAAGGAATTCATTACGGATACGCTGACCGGCGCCGCCAACCGGAAGTTTTTCGAGTATGAGGCGAAGCGTCTGATCGACCAATTTTCGAAAATCGCCATCGTTTCATCACTCCTGATGGTCGATCTCGATCATTTCAAGCGCGTGAACGATACGTACGGCCACCCGGTCGGTGACAGCGTTCTCATTTCTTTGGTGAATATCCTCAACGCAAACTGTCGCGCCACGGACACGGTCGCGCGTGTCGGCGGAGAAGAGTTTGCCGTTTTATTCCCGGGCTCGGGAAGCGCCGGCGCGTATGCATTAGCGGAAAAAATGCGCGAGGCTATCGAGACCTTTGATTTTGAAGGAGTCGGGCACGTCACCGCCAGCTTCGGCGTCGCGGAACTGTTCGCTGAGGACGATTTGCAACGATGGTACACACGCGCCGACACGGCCCTTTATCTGGCCAAAAACAACGGCCGCAACCGCACCGTCACCTCCGACATGCTGTACCTCTCGGACGAGCGGATCGAGGTCGTCCCGTGGGAGAGCGATTTTGATTCCGGAAACCCGGTGATCGACAAGGAGCACCGGGATCTCCTCCAAACGGGAAGGAAACTCTTGGAGGCCTATTACTATCAATATCCCGAAGAAGAGGCCGACCTGCTCCGAGAGTTGTTTCGCTTGTTGGAGAATCATTTCGCGCATGAGGAGCAGATATTGAAGGCTGCCGGCTATTTGGATCTGGACGCGCATCGGGAGGTCCACAAATCCCTCCTGGCGAGCGCGTCGTTCTGGAAGACACTTCAGAGCAAAGAACCCCTTCGCACCGGAGCATTTTACGCCTTTCTGATCAATAAGGTCATCCGCGATCATTTGATGCATGAAGACGCCAAATTCTTCCCTCTGTTACGGGAGCGAGGGGAAGGCTGAAGGAGCCGGATCGCCGTCAAATCAGTTTGACCCCGGCCCGACTGATTTCATATCCAAACTATTTTCGGTGCCTTCAATCGTTTTTCGGGACTTTAATATTCGTGCTTTCCTTGTTTATAATAAACGAAAAGCCCGATGTAACACGAAACGCACGTCAAATGTTACATTACGAAACTTGGACTTGGTAGAGCCGGAGCGAGGGTTCCCCTATGATGGGCCTATCCAGGAACGGAGGTACAAACGATATGAGCATCGGAAGCAAAATCGCGGATGCGCGAAAAGAGAAAAATCTGACGCAGGAACAGCTCGCCGACATGATGTCAGTCACGCGGCAGTCGATCTCCCGCTGGGAGTCGGATCTGTCCTACCCGGAAATGGAGAAGGTTGTCCTGTTGTCCGAGCTTTTGGGCGTCAACTGTGATTATCTTTTAAATGACAGTTATGACGTTCAGCGATCCGGGGCCGCCGGCAAGAGCGCCGTCACCCGCCT
>JAAYIQ010000073.1 GCA_012523365.1 Clostridiaceae bacterium | reverse complement strand
TCGCCCCGACGCTCGGGTTCCGATTATAAAAGACCGTTTGATAAGGCCGGGTCCTTTTCGCGAAAGACGGATCCTGTCGTTACCGATAAAACTCCGGAGACCGGGGATGCGGTTCCCGATGATCGTCTGGAAGGAAGAAATCCCGTAATGGAAGCGCTTCGTGCCGACAGAACCATTAACAAAATATGGGTGGCGGCAACGGACGGAACTCATTTTGATCCGGCGTTGGGAAGAATCGTTAAAATGGCGAGGGACAAGAATATCCCGATGGTGGAAGTTACACGGACCATTTTGGACAAGATGTCCGTCACTCGTATTCATCAGGGTGTGATCGCTCAAATTGCGAGTCATGATTACGTCGATATTGACGAGTTCGTCGAGCAAGTTTTCGAGAAAAAGAAAGCACCGTTCTTTCTGATGCTTGACTCGCTTAAAGACTCTTACAATTTTGGTTCGATCCTTCGAATTGCCGATGCGGCAGGCGTCGACGGGGTGATTATCCCGAAACACCGTTCGATCGGCCTTGACGCGACGGTTGCCAAAGCCTCATCCGGAGCGATAGAATATGTACCGGTGGCAAGGGTGACCAACCTTTCCAGGACGATTGACGATCTGAAGAAAAGAGGATTCTGGATTTACGGCACCGATGCCTCGGCGGAAACATCCTATGACGAAGCAAAATTCGACGGACCGATTCTCTTGATCATCGGAAGCGAAGGAGAGGGTGTTCACGAGACCATCATTGAGAAATGCGATGTTACGGTTTCCGTCCCGATGGAAGGGCACGTGAATAGTCTAAATGCCGCCGTAGCGGCCGGAATCGTCGTATTTGAGGCAAGAAGACAGAGAAAAAAGAATGACGCAATAAACGATTAAGAAGGAGACGGCTTTGCAGAAGAGATCGGCAAAATTAGATAAAGCCGGAACCCACGCCTTGTGTGTTCGACTGATGGCGCTGGTTTTGTCGGTCGCGTTTTCGGTTATCGCGTCTTCCTGCGCGAACCTTTCCGGGTGGGTTGCAGATTGGACGGACGGTCGATCCGGGACTCCGGACAAGATACCGTTTGTCGCGAATTCCAACATGATCCGGCTGATCACATCTTGCCTGTCCGACTCGGGACAGATCGAAACCGTCTATCACTCGTTTCCCGAAAAGCAATTGGACGGGCTCTCTCTGGCCGAATTCAGCGAGTACGTCGGAATCCTTTCAAGACTCGGAGAAGGCAAGGGCAGATTGTCCTCCTTTCGAGTCTTCGATGAAAGCGAAATACTCGCAATCCGCGAAACTCTGACAGAGAGGCTCCCGAATCAGGAAGAGCTTATTGAGCAGAGCGTACCGGTTCAACTGACATACGAGTCCGAGACAGGAGGCGATTCGTCGATCGTCTATGTCCAGGAAAACGAGGACGGATCGTTGTATTTGGATGCCGATTGGGTACGGCAATGTATAGAGCTTTACCGTTTTTCCAAACTTTACTATACTGCAGTACAGAACCAGAACACAGACGCTGTTTATTCGATGCTTCAGAACAGTTACCATGACAGGGATTACTCTTTTTCGAACGAGACCATTCGGTTGAAGGCCAGAGAACTTTCTCGTTTCTACCTTCTTCGCGTGAAGGCTGAATTCGAGCAGTATCAAATGACCGTCGCGGACATTTCGTCGATCGTTTTTGATCAAAAGGGGGTTCTGGACGACGAACTGCTGAACTATGAATCCCGTTCGGTCACCATTCGGAGAGATCCCTCGGGAAGTATTGTTGTTAACGATGTTCTGACCGATACACTGAAGGTTCGTGACCTGTACCTCTACGCGGGCGACAACCGGACGATCAGAATCGGGGATTACTCCAACAACGCCTATTTCGAATCGCTTTTCGGTCAGCCTCTTCTTACGACGGTCAGCCGGAGCGGGGACGGCGAGGCGGTCGATGACCCGGCTGAGCCGAAGTTTGATCTGATCGTTGATTATCCGTCGGCCAGAATTTATCTTCACGGCAGTATCGATTCGATCGGCGCGTGGGAGGGAATCGTTACCCGAATCCACATTAAGTCGGGTGATTCGGATTTTTCGATCGGTAAAGTGATTCGTGTCGGTATGACTCTGGATGATTTTATGAAGATATACCCTTTTGCCGATGAAACCGATTTCGTCCTGTCTGTCAAAAACGACGAGCAGAGTTATCGTCTCAAAATTCGTCTTGCTGTCGGTAACGACGACAAGGTTTCCGGAATTATTCTGGAAGCGGAATAGCGACGCCGACGAACTCTCCGAATCAGAACATCCGGTCTCTCAATCGGTCAATTTCGGCGGCGGAAAGACCCAACTGTCTCAAGTACGGCTCTGCTTTTCCGTCGTAGGTATTTCGGATATATTCCAGAAGAAAACGCATATTTTCGGCATCGGAGCGGTACATGTGGTGCATGCTTTCCGGCATTCGTTCGATCAACGGATCCACGAGAGGCCTGATGTTCTCAAAAGATGCTGCGTAATTCTCGACGATATCGTTCTCCGAGACTCCCGCCAACAGGAATAAAAGCGCGGCGATCAGGCCGGTCCGGTCCTTACCGTGCAGACAGTGAAATACGACAGTACCTTGCGGAGCGTCGAGGATTGCCCGAAAAACATCAAGCACCGCGTCGCGGGAATGCTCGAGCATGAGAACATACAAATGCCCGAGATTCTTTCGAATCAGGTATTTCATGGTCGGGTCACCCGCGTCGTCGGGATCGAAAGCAATCAGCGGTATATTGCGAAAAACAATTTCCGGGCGTCCGATAAACGGGTTGCCGGAACGCTCAATTTCCGAAGTGGAGCGAAGATCAATCACGGTTCGAACCGGGTACGCAATCAACGCATCCACACTTTCACGATCCAGCCCGGAAGGAGAATCGGATCTGACAAAGCGTTTATATGCCGTTTTTCTGCCGGACAGGGTCGGCATTCCGCCCATATCACGAGCGTTATAAAGCTTGTTGATCATCAGTCGGTTCGTCTCAGGTTCCAGAATCATTGGTATCACCGTCACATTCTAAGCCGTCATTTTTGCTTACCCTAACAATACCATTCCGAATCGAAACAATTCAAGCGATTGTGGGGCGAATCGTGTATTCTCGCAAGGTCCGTTCGTTTTCGAGCGAAAAATGACACAACGGGAACAGAATCTCATTGACAAGAGGAATGTGGTGGCATAAAATACAACGTGCTGTTATACGCAGTGACTTGCGCCCGTAGCTCAACTGGATAGAGTGTCTGACTACGGATCAGAAGGTTGTGGATTCGATCTCTGCCGGGCGCGCCAACAGAAAAGACTCCGATATCTGATGGTATCGGAGTCTTCTTGTTTATAGTTGTATGATGCCGTCACCGAACAGATCGGAATATTCGCGAGTTTCCGGATGTCCGCTTGCGAAACGAAGAGTCTCCCGGATGTGATCATATGTTTTGCTTATTTGTCCAGGGGATGATGTACTCTGAAATCAATTCCGCGCTCGCTCCGTTATTTCGTATGATCCCGGAGTAAAATTGCCCGCTCTTGCGTATCGTCCGCTCCTGCGTTTGAAAATGATTGGCGACCAGGCCGAACCGGGCGGTTTCTCCCTCCGCCCACTCAAAATTGTCGATGAATGTCCAGTGATAATAACGTTCAACAGACGGGCAGTGAAGGGCGATTTCCCGTAAATGATCATACAGATACTCGGATCGGAAGCGGTCGTCCCGATCGGCGGTTCCATTTTCCGTGATCCATACCGGGAGCCCGTACAGATCGTGGTATTTATTCGCAAGCAAACGAATGCCATCCGGATATATCTCCCACCCCAGATCGTTTCTGGGCTTAGAGGCCGGAACAGGAAGTTCACGGAATCCTTTCATCTTGCTTCGCGTGTAGTAATTCACACCTACGAAATCGCAATACGTACCTGGCTTCATGCCGGAAAAAGTTCCGAACGGAAAGGACGGGCGACCTGTCGTCATGAAACGTGTCAATCCGTCCTGAAACAAATACCGTATCAGACGTGCTTGCAAGCCGGTGCGTCCGGAGGATGAGTGAAATATGCGAAAATGATTCGCATACCCGATTTGAACAGGCCGATCCTTGTATATTTCGCGAATAGCGAGAACCGCCTGCAGGTGACATATCGCGAGCCGGTTCATAACGCGAAGCGCTTTAGACAGAGACTTCTCTCCCGGAGGCCAAATCCCGTACAGGTACCCGTTGACGGCATAAACATTCGGCTCATTGATCGTAATATACTCATCGCACAGATCTGAGATTTCCGAGACAATGTACCGGACATACCGAAGAAACACCTCCGTCGCTCCGTCGGACAGAAACGCACCGCGTCGTTCGAACCAGCTCGGGTTCGAGAAATGGTGAAGCGTTACGAGCGGACGTATTCCCCGTTCTGACAAGAGTTTCAGTTCTTCACGATAACGGTCGAGTGCGCTTTTGTCGAAATGCCCTTCCTCGGGCTCAATGCGGCTCCATTCCAAACCGAGACGGTAATACCGAATCCCCATTTGGTCCATCAATTCAATATTTTCCCGAAAATCCGTCCAGTGACGGTCGGCGACTGAAGGAGTACTGCCGTCTGCGATTTTCCCCGGAATTTTTGCCCAGTCATACCAGGAATTCTGCGTCTCAAATCCCTCGATTTGGGTCGGAGCCGTCGCGACACCCAGACCGATCGGGCGGGGGAAATCAAAGGGGTCGTAAGACTTCATGTTTGCGGTCCTCCTTCCTGACTCGCTCCGGTTTCTCCGGACCTTTTACTGCAATATATTCATTATAAGCGATCGGAGGCTCGGATTATATACCCCGGCGCGAACCCGGAAAGCGATCTGTTGCGGAAGACCGTTTGAGTCGGGCATACGTTATAAATCCCCTTGAGCCCAAGAGGCGACAGCGGCCGCGCGGACGGACCGGTGTTTCTTTTTCACCACCCATAACGTATTATGATTCTAGTAAGCGAACCAAGGAGGAGCGGATATGGCCAGACTGCTGATTGTCGTTGATTATCAGAACGACTTTGTAGACGGAGCGCTCGGCTTCCCGGGTGCCGAGAAATTGCACGGACCCATTTGCGACAAGATCGGGGAGTACAGGAATCGCGGAGATACCGTTGTTTTTACGAAAGACACACATCGACCGGACTATCTTGAGACGCAGGAGGGCGGAAACCTTCCGGTCATCCATTGCGTTCGGGGAACCAAAGGGCACGATTTGTACGGCAAATTAGAAGAATTGGCCGAAGGTTGCTTGGTTTTCGAGAAATACACCTTCGGTTCGGATCGTCTTTTTGACTACCTGAGGTCGTCGGGTTTTTCGGAAATTGAGTTGGTCGGGCTCGTCAGCAACATTTGCGTTTTATCCAACGCGGTTTTGGCGAAGACCGCGTTGCCGGAAGCTGTGATTCGTGTTGACGCGTCTTGCACCGACAGTTACGACAAGGAGTTGAACGATAAAACACTTGATGTCCTTTCGGGAATTCAGGTTCATGTGACGAACCGAGAGAAAAAATGACAACAGGAGAAGCAATTTCCCCCGACTTTATGAAGACTCCGTCGCAAGCCCTTCTCATAGGGTGTTCCGAGTGCGGTTTTCGTTTACAATACCGGATGTGTTGTGTTAAAATAACTGCTCGATGAAAATCGATTCGTATTAAAGGAGAAAGCATCATATGGCCGCAAAACTTGAAAAAAAGGAAAACAGCGTTGTTGTTCTTACCATGGAGGCTTCTAAGGAAGAATTTGCCGAGGCTGTGCAGAAATCATTTAACAAGAACAAGAACCGTTTCCAGATCCCGGGGTTTCGGAAAGGTAAGGCACCCTTTCACCTTGTGAAGAAGTATTACGGCGAAGGTGCGCTCTACGACGACGCAATTGACTTCATCGTCAACGAAGGTTATCGCGGGGCCGTTGAGGAGCACGGATTATCTGTGGTTTCCAAGCCAGAAATGGACATTATTGAGATCGAGCCGGAGACCGGCATGAAGTATACGGTTACTGTTACGGTTCGCCCCGAGGTCAAACTCGGCGAATATTTGGGCGTTGAGGCACCCTATCATTTCCATGGGCCGTCCGGTGAGGATGTTGAAAAGGAAATTGAGCGTGTAAGGGAGAGAAACGCCCGTATGATCACCGTCGAGAACCGGCCGGTGAAGGATGGTGACACCGTGACCATCGATTACGAGGGCTTTGTGGACGGAGTCGCGTTTGAAGGCGGCAAGGGCGAAGGATATGATCTGAAAATCGGGTCGAACAGTTTCATTCCTGGATTTGAGGAGCAGTTGATTGGACATGCGATCGATGAAGAATTCTCCATTTCGGTCACTTTCCCGGAGGAGTATCACAGTGAAGCGCTGAAGGGTAAGGAGGCGACTTTTGTCGTTCATATCCACGCGATTCGTGAGAAAGAATTGCCGCAGTTGGATGACGAATTCGCTAAAGATATCAGCGAATTTGACACGCTTGAAGAGTATAAGAAGGACGTTTTCGAGAAGATGAAGGAACAGCTCGAGAAGCGCGCAGAGGAAGAATACAAGAACGCCGTCATACAAAAAGTTTGTGATAATGCCGAGGTTCAGGTTCCTCAATGTATGGTCGATGAAGAAGTCGAGCAAATGCACAGAGATCAATCCATGCGTATGAGACAACAGGGGATCGAGCTTGAGCAGTATCTTCAGTTCAGCAATCAGACGATCGATGATTTCAAGAAGAGCCTCGAGCCGATCGCTCAGGTTCGCGTCAAGAGCGATCTGGTCCTTGAAGAAGTCGCCAAGGCATTGAAGATCGAAGCGACGCCGGCGGACATTGATGAAGAAATCGAAAAAATCGCCGCTTCTTACGGCATGCAGAAGGAAGACTTGGTCGGACGGCTTGCCGGAAACGATGCATTTATCCGTGAAAGCGTAATCGTTCGCAAGACGATCGACGCGATTTCCGAGAAGGCGGTCAAGACCGACCCGCACCACGATCACGATCACGCAGAGAAGAAGGAACCCAAGAAAAAGGCACCGGCAAAGGCTTCCGCGAAGAAGGCAGATGAGAAGACTTCGGCTGTCGACAAGGCGGAGACCCCGGTAAAGAAAACTTCGGCGAAGAAGCCGGCCGGCGCTAAGGCGGAATCGAAGGCTGCGCCCAAGAAAGCTGCACCCAAGAAGGACTCCTCCGCGGAATAATGCAAGTGCAATTAACTCTTAATAATCTGTTAGCATAGGATTCATTGAACGGCACGCGCACTTCGGGTACCATATGGGTATTATATCTAGCGACGGAAGCCTATGGGCCGTTCCGAGGCGTTCGTCGACAGTGAGGGCAATTTATGACCAACGATAAGGGCAAGCCGGACAAGCATTTGAGAGGAACGGACGAGAATCCCCCGATCGTTCGCTGTTCATTCTGCGGGAAAACAGAGCATGAGGTGTCGAGGCTTTTTGCCGGACCCTCCGTATACATTTGCAATGAATGTATTATTTTGTGCGAATCTTTACTGGCGGATGACGATGAATATGTATATTCGAAGTCCGGCAGTGTCAAGTTGGATCATGTACCGACTCCTGAAGAACTGAAGAATTCTCTGGATTTATATGTCATTGGTCAGGAGCACGCCAAGAAGGCGCTCTCCGTTGCGGTTTATAATCATTACAAACGAGTCTATACCAGACCCAAGAACGACGACGATATCGAACTTTCAAAGAGTAACATTCTCCTTGTCGGACCGACCGGATGCGGCAAAACGCTTCTGGCTCAGACATTGGCCAGAGTACTTAATGTTCCCTTTGCTGTTGCGGATGCGACCGCACTCACCGAGGCCGGCTATGTCGGAGAGGATGTCGAGAACATCCTTTTGAAACTTCTGCAAAATGCCGATTATGATGTGGAGCAGGCGCAAAAGGGCATAATTTACATCGATGAGATCGATAAAATTACCCGCAAGTCCGATAATCCTTCGATTACCCGGGATGTCAGCGGCGAAGGGGTTCAACAGGCTCTGTTAAAGATTCTCGAGAGCACTGTGGCCAATGTACCGCCTCAGGGCGGAAGAAAGCATCCGCATCAGGAATTTATCCAGATCGATACGACCAACATTCTGTTTGTTTGCGGCGGTGCCTTTGACGGCCTCGAGAAAATTATCGAGAACCGCATCGGCAAGAAGGCATATGGATTCGGAGCTGAGATCACTTCCAAGAAAGAGCTCAAGAACGATGAATTTATGAAACATCTTCTTCCGCAGGACTTGATTAAGTTTGGTCTGATCCCCGAGTTCGTCGGCCGCGTGCCGGTCGCCGTCGTCCTGGAAGGATTGGATCGGAACGCGTTGGTTCGTGTTTTGAAGGAACCGAAGAATTCACTTCTCAAGCAGTACTGGAAAATGCTGAGTATGGACGGGGTGGAGTTGGAGTTTACTGAAGAAGCGGTCGAGAAGATCGCAGAACTCGCGATTGAGCGGAACACCGGGGCCCGGGGTCTGCGTGCGATTCTTGAAGATATCATGCTGGACATCATGTATGAGATTCCGTCCCGCAAGGATATCGTGAAGTGCGTGATCACAGAAGAATCCGTTTCGATGAAGAAACCTCCGGAGCTTTTGATCGGAACACCTCCGAAGAAACGCCTGCGCGGTTCCTCGGAGACGGGAATCGGAGCGTAGACCGGTCCTCCGATGGCTGAGTCGGACGGACAAATGTCTCGAAAGCCACGTGGAGGGTCATTTTATGTATGACCGTATCAAGGAAGAAATTGAGCGGAGTCGCGTTCGAATCGACAGGTTGAAGACGCATTCGTCCGCCGGCATCTCCATGGACAGCGAGATCCGTTTATATGCGGAACTGCTTCTTCGGAGAATTTCGTTTTTTCAACACGAACGGCTGATTCATCTGATGGTTTTAATTCTATTCGCGCTGTTGACGTTCGGGTCGGTGGTTGTGATGTTGGTCACCGGGGAATATATGATCGGGATCGCCGCCGTTCTCTTTCTCGCCTTGCTGATTCCGTATATTGTTCATTATTATCATCTAGAGAACGGCGTTCAGAGGCTATACTCACTCTACGATGAGATCGCGGCGTTTCTGGAAGGGGACTATGAGTAACTATTCGATATGTCTGGACATCGGAGGCACCAAAGTTCTCGGAGCGATTTTCGATGGGGACGGAAAGATCGTCCATCGAATCAAAAAGAAGACGAGATCAAGCGATAACTCGATCAATGTCGAAGAAACCATCGTGGCGCTTGTGAATGAGTTGATGTCTGAATTCGGGATCCGGTCGGATAAGATCGAAGCGATAGCGGCGGGAGCCCCCGGAATTATTAACAACGATACCGGAGTCGTTCTTTTCACGCCGAATCTGCCATGGAGAAATTATGCGATCAAGGAGTCGATCGAGCAAGTTTTCGGCATTCCGTTTTTTATCGGAAACGATGTGAATTTAGGCGTTCTCGGGGAATGGACCTTCGGAGCGGCGCAAGGCCTGGATCATGTTGTCGGCCTTTTTGTCGGCACCGGTTTGGGTGGCGGCCTGATCATCAACGGCAAGCTGTATTCCGGTCATCAGTATAAGGGTGCGGAATTCGGTCACATGATCCTGAATATCGACGGGCCACAGTGCAATTGCGGACAACGCGGTTGCCTGGAGGCCTTCTCGAGCAAGACCGGTATGTCGGACTATATCCGTCAACAGATCCGGCACGGACGTTCGACGATGATGGAATCGGCTGTCGCCGAAGGGGTGTTCAGGAGCAAGGAGATGAAGAACGCCTATGACGCGGGAGATGCGGTGATGATTGAAGCGATCGACCGCGCTTGTATGTATCTTGCGGTCGCTTCCGGAAATCTGGTCAACATGTTCAGCCCGCAAATGGTCTTGTTCGGCGGCGGTGTTATGGAAGCCTTAGGCGATGTTTTTTTGGAAAAAATCATCGCGAAGGTCAATGCGTTTTGTTTGCCTTCGGTTCGCGATTCCGTAACGTTTGCGGTTGCGGCTCTCGGAGATGACTCGATTCTTTTCGGTGCTCGCGCCCTGATCCTTGAGCATCGGGGTTAGCCAGTGATCCGGACTGCCGGTGGACCACTACGGTTTTTTCGGGCCGTATCGATGTTTCTTATATTCAGTGGTCAGTAATTCAAAATCTTCCGTAACATAATCGGAAACACCGGCCTGAATTTCCGCAGGAGAATCGGAAGGCGTAATTTTCGCGCCGCTTCGGATTGCCTGTCGCACTTCGCGATAGTATTTTCTGCGGATTTCCCTTTCTTCTCCTTCACCGAAATTCATTCTTCGTCGAGTGCCGCTCCGTTTGTTTTTAATCGAAAAGACTTCGTCCACCACCAGGCTCTCATTATCCGGAGTGCCGTGAGCGGTCGCTTTTCGGTACATGTAAGTAAGAAAAAGATAGACTCCGCGCAGAATGGAAGCTAAGAGGACGACGATTATTACTACGGATAAAATGTTGAACAGGATATTGAAAATCATATGAACAGTCGGGTCGAGCTCTGCCTTTGCAGTTTCGGGCAGTAATTCGGTGCCGGTAACCTCGGTCACGTCGGGAAAAAAATTAATCTTGTCCAACCATTTCAGCATTGCGAAGAACGCGTCGATCAGAAATCTGGCGATTTTTCGAAGAAATTCCGCAATGATCGAATACGGAAACAAAACGATGACCGGGATGATCAGCAGTACGAAAACGCTTAGAATGATTATGACACGATTGTGTAGGCTTCTGACAGAGGCTGACGGCTGGGTCGGAGAGTTGGCGATATGTTCGTATGCGGTGTCGAATACATAATGCTGACGTGCCAGAAAGAAAATACACAGATAGAGCAGGGTGTGACCGAGAATTAAGTATCGCGATAATTGGTTCGAATCCGATACGCTAGCGATGACGAGTAATGTTCCGTGAACGAACATCGACGCTCCGAGCTGGTCCATAGTGATTCGAATTCGGGAGGAGTTTTTGTATCGGGCTGAAATAGAGCCGATTCCCAATAACAAAGCAGAAATGAACAGGAAGATTGCCTGCGACGATGGCAACAAAAAACCGAGTAATAAAGGACTTGCGGAGACCATCGCGAACAGCAACAGGATCTTTAGCTGGGACATGGATACCCGCCTCAGGAGAAAAAAGAAAAGTGCCGGAATCAAAAGGCAGTAGGGCACTGGAATCCGGTCCGTTTCCGGAAAAATTGCCTTGAAAAACAGAATGCATACAGAGATAAACGGAAGAATCGAAAGCACATAAGACAGAGCGCCAATAAAAAAGAAACTGCGATCAAATTCGATTTTGCGAGAAAAGAAGGGATTAGCCATTGTAACGCTCCTCCCACAGAATCGCGATCGGTCGGATCTCCGGCAAGATTCGCGGAGTCTTTTCGTGCACGGCACAGGGAACGATCCAAACGGCTCGGGCACCTTCGCCGGCGAGCCGCAGGATTTCTTTCTGAAGGCCGGTGTCATAATTCGGAGAAAGGATGATCAGTTGACGATTGCGCAGGTTTCCGGGAACCGTGTTGAGAAGATTCTCAAAGGGTGTCGGTACCTGGTCCAGATCTATGCCGGCAAGAGCTTGCCCGATCTGCCGAGCGTGCTCCTTGCCCGTCCCGTGAATGCTTGAAACGCTCTCTCCGGTTCGAATATCGCGGCTGTTTGCATGAACGGATACGGGAATGGATTCCCGGGCGGCGAGTACGGAAAAAGAATATGCCAGGCTGATGGCTTTTTCGATACATTCCGTACTGTGATCCGGCGAATACCGGGCGACATTCAGAAGAATTGTGATTTCCGGGCTGATGGTATTATCGGAGGTGTTGACCATCAGCTCGTCCTTTCGGACTGTAGCGTTCCAATTGATCCTGTTCAAACTGTCGTACGGCTGATATTCGCGAATCCCGGAAAACGTGAACGGATTATTGACCAAACTGTATCGGTTCACTCGTTCTCCGATGGCGGACATGAAAAGTGCGGAAACGTCCGGAGTGTTCAAGTAGCGGGGCAGAACCGTCAGAGAAGAATTGCTCGAAAAGGATCCGTGAAACTTCATGAGCATCAAGAGATCGCAGGTCGTGACGGTAAATCTCTTAAAAGTGTAGTAGCCTCGCTTTTTGCACCGAACGGTGATTTGCCGGACATGTCGTTTCCACCCGCCGAGTGAAATCAAATCCTCGCGGTAGTATAAGTCGGAGAGCGCTGTGTTTGTCATATCGGGGAAACTAAGCTCGCGCGGAGCCTCAAAGCGAAGGAGGATCTGCACCAGCGGAAGCCTTTTTCGATTCTCGATTTCCTCGAAAATCATTACGGTTTCCCCGCATTCCGCGGTTGAGGAGGAAAATCGTATACCGGCGCGCACCTCGTGCAACGCAAATTTTCGATAAATAGAGTACTGAGCGAATATCAGTAGCGAAATCAACGCTAAAATAACGAAGACCTGCATCAAACGCAACCTCCGTGCCGGATATCAGGGGCGAAAGTCCTCGGTCGGACAGGGAACGGTGTCCAGAATCCGGCTTAAAATATCCCGGCTCCTCGCCTGTGCACGGCCGAAACCGATCATCGACAGTGCCGAGCCGGTCGCCTGAAGGATCAGACGATGACCGATGACGGGGATGAAGAGCGCCTTGACATCGTCCGGGGTGACGAAACATCGTCCGTGGAGCGCCGCGTAACTTTTGGCGGTCTTCAGGAGTGCGATGGAGGCACGCGGGCTGGCCCCGAGAAGGATGTCCTCCCGATCTCGCGTCGCCTCGATCAGATCGAGGATGTAGTTGCGAACCAGTTCATGAGCGAAAACGGTCTCGATGACGGCCGTGGCGTTCACGATATCCGCGGCATTTCCGACCGGCTGAAGCTCCGAAAAAGGATCCGTGGCGTGAAAACGATCCAGAATCCTTAATCCCTCGGCCCGATCCGGGTAATCCATCGTCAGACGCAACAGAAAGCGGTCAAGTTGTGCTTCCGGAAGTGGAAATGTGCCCTGTGTTTCAACCGGATTCTGGGTAGCGATGACAAAAAAAGGAACGGAAAGCGGAAAGGTCTTTCCGTCGACGGTGATTTGTCTCTCTTCCATACATTCCAGGAGGCTTGACTGGGTTCGCGCCGTTGCGCGGTTGATCTCGTCGGCTAAAAGGATATTGGTAAAAAGCGGACCGGGCCGAAAAACGAATTCGTCCTTCTTGCGATCGAAAAAATGAATCCCCGTCAGGTCTGACGGTAAAAGGTCGATCGTGAACTGGATTCTCTTAAACGGAACGTCGAGTGACCGTGCCAGAGTCTTTGCAAGTTTCGTCTTTCCGGTGCCGGGTACATCGTCCAGCAGGACATGGCCGCCGGTCAGAAGGGCCGTCAGAAGCAATACGATCTCACTGTCTTTGCCGACGATGACCCTTGAGATGTTCGCAATGACCTGATTGCAAAAATTGCGGACTTCGGAGAAGGGTGACGGCGGATCGGGAAATGATTCTTCGACCATAGCTACCTCCGTTGTCGATAATCGGAGCTTTTACCCAAGTATACACTATTTCAGGCTCTTTTTAATGAACGGACTTCGGTTGACAGCGTGCGCCGACAAACCTATTATATTTATCATGCATGCTTGTCTCATCCTACGCGAAACAGGGAGGAATGCTTATGTCGGATCAGCTTCAGCAAATGGGCGAACGTATCAGAACACTCAGAGAGATTCTCGAGATCGACGCAAAAGACGTTGCCAAGCGTTGTGATCTATCACTTGACGAATATCTGGCGTATGAGGATGGCTCGAAGGACTTTTCATTTTCCTTTCTGAGTAATGTCGCGGGTGTTTTCGGAGTGGATGTTCTGGATATCATGAGCGGTGATTCACCGAAGCTTACTACGGCTTGCGTGGTTCGAAAAGGGGAGGGTTTCGAGGTGAAGCGCAGAGCGGCATATAACTATAAGCACTTAGCCTTTACTTTTCGCGATAAATTGGCCGAACCTTTCATGGTGACCGTTGAGCCGGGCGATGAACAGAAGCCCGTACAGCACGCGCATGACGGACAGGAATTTAACTACATTGTTAAGGGACAGATGACTTTCCTGATCGGTGATATCACTTATATACTTGATGAAGGCGACAGTATATATTTCGATTCCGGCGTTCCTCACGCGATGAAGGCCAACAACGACCGCGTATGTAAGTTTCTTGCGATCGTGATGAAAAAAGGAGAATAGATATGCCGATATATGAGGAATATACAGGCCGTCATCGCGATGATTTCGCCACGCTCGACGATCTGATGAAGAATTACAGGATAACCTATCCCGACACCTTTAATTTCGCGTACGACGTTCTTGACGTAATCGCGAAACGCACGCCGGATAAAAAGGCGATGCTCTGGGTTTCCAAAGATAATGAGCGCCGCGATTTCACGTTCGGGGATATGTCCCGGCTGTCGAATAAAGCCGCGAATTTTTTTCGTTCCGTCGGAATTCGTAAGGGCGATTTCGTTATGCTTGTGCTCAAACGCGGCTACGAGTTCTGGTACTGTATGATGGGCCTTCATAAGCTCGGGGCTGTCGCCGTTCAGGCAACACATCTTCTGACTGCGAAGGATTATGAGTATCGAATTAACTCGGCCGGTATCAAGATGGTGGTTATGACCGGTGACGAGCAGTGCACGGAGCATTTGGACGAAGCGCTTGACCGTTATGAAACCTTGAAGTTGCGCGCGGTGACACGAGGCAAGAAGGCGGACGGGTGGATCGATTTCGACAGCGAGTTTGAGAAGCAAAGCGATGTCTGGACGAGGCCGACCGGAGACGAGGACACGAAGGTCACCGATATCATGGCGATGGCATTCTCTTCCGGAACTACCGGATATCCCAAGATGGTATGGCATGATTATTCATACCCTTTGGGACACCTGATCACCGGCGTTTTTTGGCATCGGGTCATCGACGGCGGCTTGCACTTCACGATCTCCGATACCGGATGGCTGAAGTCGCTCTGGGGCAAAATGTACGGACAATGGCTCGGTGAGACGGCGATTTTCACATATGATTTCGATAAGTTTTCGGCGGCGGATATTCTTTCCAAGATCGCCGAGTATAAGATCACCACATTCTGTGCTCCGCCGACTATGTACCGGTTTATGATCAAGGAGGATTTCTCAACGTACGATTTCTCGGCGCTGAGGCATTGTACCACCGCCGGAGAGGCATTGAACCCCGAAGTGTACAGTCAGTGGCTCCGAAACACCGGACTCAAGATTTTTGAAGGCTTCGGACAATCGGAGACGACGTTGCTGTGCGGAACGCTTTATCCTTGGATGCAACCGAGGCTCGGATCGATGGGACTTCAGACCCCGGGAGTGAATATCGTGATTGTTGACGAGGACGGGAAAGAGCTTCCGAACGGCGTAAACGGGGAAATCTGCATTCAGACCGGCGAAGAATTCGGCGGGAAGCCGCTCGGTGTTTTTCGCGGGTATTACCGTGACGAAGAAGGAACGAAGCGGGCATGGCATGATGGGCTCTACCATACCGGCGATACCGCGTATCGTGACGAAACGGGTTTCCTCTGGTATGTCGGACGAACCGACGATGTGATCAAGAGTTCGGGATACCGGATCGGACCGTTCGAGGTTGAAAGCGCCCTCATGGAGCACCCGTCGGTAACGGAGTGTGCGGTGACCGGCGTTCCGGACCCCGATCGCGGGTTCGCGGTGAAAGCGACGATTGTTCTCAGCAAAGGCTATATCGGAACGCCCGAGTTGACCCGTGAGCTCCAGAATCACGTTAAAAAAGTTACCGCACCTTATAAGTATCCGCGCATCATCGAGTATGTCGAAGAGCTTCCAAAGACGATCAGCGGGAAAATTCGACGGGTGGAGATCCGCGAAAAGGACAACGCTCAAAACAATTAATTACAGCCCTTCGGAGGAGCATTCATGAACAGGACCGACAGCATCAGCAAGGCATTCGAGCCGCGTAACGCGGAACCGAGAATTTATCGCAACTGGATGGAAAGCGGCTATTTTCGAGCCGAATGTGATTCGGAAAAGAAGCCGTATTGCATCGTTATGCCTCCGCCGAACATTACCGGCCAACTGCATATGGGCCACGCATTGGACAATACGATCCAGGACATCCTGATTCGATTGAAGAGAATGCAGGGATTTTCCGCTCTTTGGCTTCCGGGTACCGACCATGCGGCAATTGCAACGGAGGCTAGGATCGTCGCCGCGATGAAAGCGGAGGGGGTCAGCAAGGACGACATCGGTCGTGAAAAGTTCCTGGTCAGAGCCTGGGAGTGGCGCGAGAAATACGGCAGAAGAATCGTCGAACAGCTGAAGAGCCTCGGCTCCTCCTGTGACTGGAGCCGTGAGCGCTTTACAATGGACGAAGGGCTGTCAAAGGCGGTCACAGAGGTCTTTGTCCGCTACTACGAGAAAGGCTTGATTTACCGGGGAGAGCGCATCATCAACTGGTGCCCGCACTGCTTGACTTCCATATCGGATGCCGAGGTGGAATACGAGGAGCAGGACGGCCATTTCTGGCATCTGAAGTATCCGCTGACTGACGGATCCGGAGAGTTGATCCTTGCGACGACACGGCCGGAAACGATGCTCGGCGACACGGCCGTAGCCGTTCATCCGGACGACGAACGTTATGCGCACCTGATCGGTAAGTTTGTCATGCTTCCGCTCATGAACAAGGATATCCCCGTTATCGCCGACGAATATGTCGAGAAGGATTTCGGTACCGGTGTGGTGAAAATTACTCCCGCCCATGATCCGAATGACTTCGAGGTCGGACTGCGGCACGACCTGCCGGTCGTCATAGTGATGACGGAGAATGCCCGGATGAATGAGAATGCCGGGAAATATGAAGGGCTGGATCGTTACGAGGCCAGAAAGAGAATTGTATCCGACTTGGAGGCTCTGGGTCTCCTTCAAAAAGTGGAGCCGCATAAGCATAATGTCGGAACGTGCTATCGCTGCGGAACCGTCGTCGAGCCGCGAGTCTCCTTACAATGGTTTGTAAAAATGAAGCCGCTCGCGGAGCCGGCGATCGGAGCGGTTCGAAAGGAAGAGACTTCCTTTGTTCCCGAGCGTTTTGAAAAAGTGTATTTCAACTGGATGGAAAATATCCGGGACTGGTGTATTTCCCGTCAACTTTGGTGGGGACATCGCATTCCGGCCTACTACTGCGCGGATTGCGGACATGTAACGGTTTCCCGTGTACCGCCCTTGAGCTGTGACCAATGCAAGGGGGAAATTCTGACACAGGATGACGACACGCTTGATACATGGTTTTCATCGGCACTGTGGCCATTTTCAACGCTCGGATGGCCGGATAATACCGAAGACCTTCGGTATTTCTACCCGACCGATGTTTTGGTCACTGCGTATGACATCATATTCTTTTGGGTCGCACGGATGATTTTTTCGGGTATTGAGTGCATGGATAAGGCTCCTTTTCATCATGTGCTGATCCATGGACTGATAAGGGATGCTCAAGGAAGAAAAATGAGCAAGTCGCTCGGAAACGGAATCGATCCTTTGGAAATTGTCGAAAAGTACGGAGCCGACGCGCTTCGCTACGCATTGGTGACCGGAAACGCACCGGGGAATGACCAGCGTTTTCAGGAGGAGAAGATTGAGGCCGGAAGAAATTTTGCGAACAAGATCTGGAACGCGATGCGTTTTGTATTGATGAATTGTCCGGCAGAGATGAGTTTCGAGGGCGTCGATACCGCGCGTTACGCGACGGAGGACAAATGGATATTGTCCCGCCTTAATCAAACAGTCGCTGAGGTGACGGCCAATTTGGAAAAATACGAATTCGGAATCGCACTTTCCAAAATATACGCATTCATATGGGAAGAATATTGCGATTGGTATATTGAAATTGCCAAGGCAAGGCTTTTCGATTCAGAACATCCGACTTCCGGTGAAGCGCGTTTTGTGCTCAATTTTGTCTTGGCGGAATCTATGAAACTGCTTCATCCGTTCATGCCCTTTCTTTCGGAAGAAGTGTACGGGAATTTGGTTCTTCCGGAGAAGTCGGAATCGATCATGATCGCTGATTGGCCGAAGTATTCGGATCTTCTGGATTATCCGGAAGAAGAGAAATTCATGACCGTTTTGATGGACGCGGTACGTTCTGTTCGCAACGTTCGGACGAACCTGGGAGTCGCGCCCTCCCGCAAGGCGAGCGCGATATTGGTTACGCCCGACGAGGAAATCGCAAAGCTCTTCATTACAGGACAGCCTTTTATGGAGCGGCTTGCCGCCGTTTCCGCGATCGAGGTCCGGGAGGTTAAAACCGGCATACCACCCACAGCTGTAGCCGCGGTGTTCTCGTCCGGTGAGTTCTATATTCCCCTGGAAGATTTAATCGATGTTCAAAAAGAACTTGAACGTTTGAACAAAGAGAAGGATAATTTAGAGCAAGAGATCGATCGTGTGGACAAGAAACTCGGTAACGAGGAATTCGTCGGTCGTGCGCCGGCACATATTGTTGACGCGGAGCGTGAAAAGAAGGAAAAATTCATCCGGATGTTTACGGGAATCAAAGAACGAATCGCCTTGCTCGGAGGAGACAAGGCATAAAGAAAACGGAGGTGACGAGATGGACAGCGAGAGAACTCCCGGGGAGACAGAGTCTTCCGACGATGTGAAGTTAACTGTGATCGAATCGGATGACCGAACCCGTGATGATCTGCCCACGGGAACGGTCCACTGTTTCCCGGCAAATCCGAAGCAGGTTCTGTTGAGAAGAGTCCTGAGCGTGCTCGGTGCGCTTATCGGGTCGGCCGGAGCGACGTATTTTTTGATGACGGATACTCCCTATTATTGGCTGGCCTTCCTTTTTGCGGTTCTCTTCATCGTTTGCGCGTTGGTTTTCGCACAGACTTTTCTCATTGCCGGCTATCGCGTAGCGGTCGATTATGAGAAGAAAGAAGTGGTGCTTCGGTACGTCTTTCGTAAACTCAAAATTCCTTTTGAAGATTTTGATTGCCGCGAAGGAGAGCCGGACAAAGCACAGAGGGCGCTCGGCAAAATACGCGCCTCCGCAAATCGTCCTCAGCGGATGTATTTGATACTGGATAACGTTCACGATGAGGCCTGTTATCAAACTTCTTCATACGACCTCGCGTCGAATTCGGATTTTCTAAAGCTCAAGGAAGAAGCGGAACAGATCAGCCGGGTTTTCAAGGCACGGGAGAAATATGAAGCTGAGATAAGGGAAGAGGACGAGTCAGACGAGACCGAAGCGATTTTAGGGACGGAGACCACCCGACCGGAAACGCATGAAGTCGAGCAGGAGGCTTCGGAAACGGAAGCGGAAGTCGAGGACACGGAGACGGTTTTCGAGAAGAAAGAAGACGAATCGGGTCAGGGCTCTGCCGCCGAATAAAAGAGTACCCGTGATGCCGGTCAAACACAGAAGACGGCAAGAATTTTTGGGTTCTTATTACGATCAACGGATCTGATAGCAACAAAACAAAGCCGGCCCTCGAGGCCGGCTTTGTGCGGGTTCTCTTATACCTCGGTCGGTGCAAGGAAAGAAAAGGGCTCCAAATTACGCAGGATACCGAACAGGACAAATGAGATGATCAGAAAAATGAAAAACGCAAATTCAAGCTTTGTCATGACCGTTCGCTTTCCCCGGATGTATGAAATTATATATCGCGCCAGAATCATAAAAAGAACGGGTAATGAGATAAAGAGCAGAGGATTATACCGGAAGGCTTGATAAAACCGAAAACTCAAAATCGAATAAAACATTCTTCCGGCACCGCAACTCGGGCAGTATTTGCCGGTGAACAGATAGAAGGTGCACGGCAGTCCTTCTCCGGTCCTCCAAAGGACCAAAAGGTTCAGAAGGGCAAATATAAAAAGGGGGGAGAGAAAAAGAAGCGTATAAACGACACGTTTCCCCGCTTTTTCTCCCTTTCCGTTCGAGCCAGAAAAATTACTCAAATCTTTACCTCCGACATTCTTTCGCGAACCATTTTATCATAAAGATTGACGAATAGGACTCTTGCCCGTAAAATGGTTTAGATGTGAATTTCAGCCGTTTCCAAACATCGGAAGGCTTGTAGAAGGAGTGAGACATTATGCCACTGGTAACCACAAAGGACATGTTTCGGAATGCTTATGAGGGCGGATATGCCATCGGTGCTTTCAATGTTAACAACATGGAAATCATTCAGGGAATCACCGAGGCCGGCAAGGAGCTTAACGCGCCGTTGATCCTCCAGGTTTCGTCCGGAGCGAGAAAGTACGCGAATCATACGTACCTGGTAAAACTGGTTGAGGCCGCAATCCAGGAGACGGACCTCCCGATCGCCCTTCATCTGGATCACGGGGATACATTTGAACTTTGCAAGAGCTGCATTGACGGAGGATTCTCGTCGGTTATGATCGACGGCTCCCACCACAGCTATGAGGACAATGTGATCCTGACCCGCAAGGTCGTAGAATACGCTCACGCAAACAATGTTGTCGTTGAAGCGGAACTGGGTCGTCTGGCCGGTATTGAGGATGCGGTAAACGTTTCCGCGGAAGACGCTTCGTATACCGATCCCGCTCAGGTTCAGGATTTTGTTGAGCGCACCGGGTGTGATTCGCTGGCGATTGCCATCGGCACATCGCACGGTGCTTATAAGTTTAAACCCGGCCAGAATCCGCAACTGAGATTTGACATTCTTGAGCAAATTGAAAAGAGGCTCCCGGGCTTCCCTATCGTTCTTCACGGCGCTTCATCGGTAATCCCCGAGTACGTGAAAATGATCAACGATAACGGCGGAGCAATGCCCGATGCGATCGGTATCCCGGAATCCATGCTTCGTCAAGCAGCATCGATGGCCGTATGTAAAATCAATATCGACTCGGACATCCGACTCGCAATGACCGCCGTGATCCGTAAGTATTTCAACGAGAATCCTTCACATTTCGATCCCAGACAATATCTCGGGCCGGCCAGAGCCGCTGTTAAGGCGATGGTTGCGCGTAAGATCACCGAGGTTTTGGGTTGTAACGGAAAAGCGTAAACAATTTCGTTAACAGTAATCAGAACGCAAGGCAGGGGTGATACTCTGCCTTGCGTAAAACTTTGAAAATCCGAAGCCGAGAACGCGGATTACGGGGTATCAGGTGAGACGAACAGGAGGAAGTATGGGCAAACGGGATGTCGATGATTTTCCGTTCGCGTATTTGGCGGATCAGCAATCCGAGGTTCGAGGCAAGAGGCCGGATACGGCAACACGCGCCGGTTCGGCACAGCGTCGTCGCAATTCAGCGGAAATCGAACGCCTCCTGATTATTTCCGTCGTTCTGACTTTAGTCTTTGTCATTCTTTTGGTCGCGGCAATTGTTATCGGAAACGAAGGCAAGAATAAGGATCGTGTAAATGCTGCGACTTCGATCACGACCGCTATGACGGGTGAAACAACGCAAAACGGATCGTCAAACATCACGACGACCGCTCCGGTCGCGGAGACACAACAAACACAAGTAGCGGTCATTCAACTGGAATAAGAAACAGCCGGAAATATTGACACTGCAAGAAGAAAGCACCGGACTAGCAATCCGGTGCTTTTTCGATTTCCTCGGTCAGTTTAAGATATTCGTCGTATGCGTCGCGGATGCGTTCAGCGTTCTCCGCATATGTGAAATAGTCTTCGGCTGCAGTCTTGTGTGAGAAGGACGATTCGAGCCGGAGTTGCTCTTTTTCCAGTAAATCGATTTCGGACTCTAAGGTTCGAATACGTTCTTTGCGAAGTGCTTCTTCACGACGCTCCTTCATTCTGTTCTTTCCACGCGGCCGGTCGGCAGTCGTGATAACGGGAGGACCCTTCCCCTTATCGAAAGGCTTTGTTTGAACGGCCTCCTTGCGAGGCTTCGGCTCGGGTGTCGGGATTTCTTTCTTCAGACATTCCGCGTAGGAAGAAAACACGGTCGCCGACCGGTCGAAAAAGCACAGGACGCGAGTCGAGCACTTGTCGATGAAGTATCGGTCATGGCTGACGGCGACGATGGCACCGTTGTAATCCCGGAGCGCATCTTCCAGTATCTCGCGCGAATCGATATCGAGGTGATTGGTCGGCTCGTCGAGAAACAGAATATCCGGCTTCTCGGTCAGAAGGCAACAAAGGAAGAGTCTGGAGCGTTCACCTCCGGAGAGAACGGATATTCTTTTAAAAACGTCGATATCCCTGAACCCAAATCGAGCAAGAAGACTTCTGGCTTGTTTCTCCGACAGGTCGCTTACGGCCAGAAGCTCGTCGATTATGCTTCGGTCTTCATCATCAAAAGCGACGAACTGCCCCATAAATCCGCACTTGGCACTGCCGGAAATCAAAATGTCGCCGGAAAAATCGGATATCTTTCCGAGAAGAATGTTGAGAAGTGTAGTCTTGCCGCATCCGTTCGGACCGATGAGGAAAAGCTTCTCATTCGCTTTCAGCTCAAAGGAGATATCGGAAAAAAGTTCCAAACCGTCGAAGGACATGGATACGGAGCGGGCCTTTAGAATCATCCGATCCGGATCTCCGGCCCGCACCTCGGGGATCAGCGAAAAACTCATTTTCCCGGTTCCGCCGCGGCGGCTCTTGACTGCGGCCAGACGGTCGGAGAGTTTCTCCACCACTTTCTCACGAGCATGATAGGATGACATTTTTCGGTGGGAGAGCATGGTTTGGGTCACCTGACGCTGACGATCAAGCTCCTTTTCAAGACCGGCGAGCATTCGCTCGCGATCTTCCGTCAGACGGCGTTTCTGCTCGTAAAAATTAGAATAATTGCCCGGATAAGTATGAATGGCTCCGCCCTCAAGCTCGAAAACCTGACTTGCGGAGCGATCGATGAAGTATCGGTCGTGGCTGATCAGGAGCACCGCGCCGCCGTAACTTCTAATGAAGTCAGAGAGCCAATCCATCGCTTGAGAGTCGAGATGGTTCGTAGGTTCATCCAGAAGGAGAACATCGGGTCGCTGAACGATCAGGCGTGCCAAAGCGAAACGCATGCGTTCCCCTCCCGAAAAACTGGAAAGCTCCCGCGCAGAATCAATGTCGCGCAGTCCCAGACCGGCCAGGGCTTCTTTCATTCGGTGTTCGTAATCATACCCGCCGATCGCTTCAAAACGTGCGGTCAGATGCGCGTACCGATCCAGAAGCTCTTCGGAGTTCGATTCGGAAGAGAGTGAAAGTTCCTTCTCGATTGCTGCGAGATCCTTCTCCAATTGCGCGATTTCGGCGCTTTTCAATGTGTTTTCACCGGCAATTTGCTCTTTGGGATCCTGAGAAAGATACCCGACAATCGTATTACGTGAAACCTGAACACTTCCGGAATCCGGTTGTACGAAGCCGGCGATCATTTTCATCAGAGTGGTTTTGCCGGTTCCATTGTCTCCGATCAGTGCGATCCGGTCCCCCGAATGAATCGCGAAAGAAACGCTCTCAAAAAGAACGTGTCCGTGATAGGATTTGGATACATCGAATACGGCAAGATACCGCATATGTGTATACCTCCGGAAACCGCAGAGATTTGTATCGGTCTGAAATCAACGTTTAAACTATAGCATGACCGCCATCCTGAATCAAACCTTCGCGGATCGTCTGTTCCTTCACCGCACAAATCCGGGTGATCACCCGCAGGACAGCGGCCGGACACCCGTCGCCTAATAAATAAATGCCGTTGAAATGACACCCCGTCGCGGTTCTTTCGATCCTGATAACAGCTCCGGTCGGAGCCATTGCCATCGATCGCTCGTATAAAAAACTCCTGGATTATCCTTCCGCGGACGCGGAGAGTCAATCTGAGGAAGCGGCGACATAGCCGTTCTGATCCCGCTCGACGCGCGTCGGCCGATCGTTTCCGAAATAGCTGATGAGAATTGATTCTTGCCGAAAATCGGTTAACACCGGTTTTCGGCATTTTCCATAAAAACACTTGACTAATTAGTACGATATTCGTACAATACGAATATCGTACTAATTAAGCGCGTTCTGCCGGGTGCGAACGAGAAATGCGGGCGAATGAGGAAACAGCGGGAGAATTTGCGAGAGCTGTCACTGCTCTGGAACGGGGTTATGAACCGTTGCCGCACACTTTACGAGCACATCCCCAGGGATGCGGCATTGCCGCTCTCGGACAGCGAGATTTCGATTCTCAGAATGATCGGCAATAACAGAAGAATCGTCGTCGGTGACATCACCAAATTCCTGTCTTTGCCCAAAAGCACAGTTACGGGCCTGATCGCAAGACTCGAACGCAAACAATTGATCATAAGAAAAATCTATCCGGACGACCTCAGATCCTATGTTTTAGAGTTGACGGAGGGGGGGGAAAATGCAATCCGGGACTATGACCGGTTCGAAGAAATCTTTTTTTCGAGATTATTCGAACCGTTGACCGAAAGCGAAAGCAAAGCACTTCTGGATCTTCTCAGAAACATGATTTCCAAAGGAGGGTAAGGAAATGGAGCAGAGTGAGAATCGATCGAAAACCGCATTGATCACCGGGGCCGCATGCGGATTAGGGCCCGCGTATGCAGAGTATTTTTCGAAAATCGGATATTCGTTGATCTTAACGGGAAGGGACAAGAAAGAAATTCGATCTCTTTCGGACCGGATCGAGAAAAGCAGCGGGGTGAATGTGACCGCGCTTTCGGCAGACCTTTCCGATCGTAAGGGCCTGTCCGCGCTTTACCGGCAGATCGATTTCGTAAGCATTGACGCGCTTGTCCATAATGCTCCGGTCGAAGACGAGGATGCACTCGGCTGGGCGAATACGGCGGAAGCGAAGAGGTTGATGGCATTGGAAATGAATTCATCCGTATCTCTGACGCTGTCGGTTCTGAGGAGAATGATCAACCGTAACGAGGGCATCATCATTAACGTAATTCCGGAAGGCTCCGTTCGTTTTGCGACCGGTTCCCGGTTGGCATCGTCTTACAAAATGTTCATCCGGCAGTTCACGGAGGGGTTGAGTACACAACTGACCGATACTGAAATTCGGGTTCAGGCGATCTGCCCTGGACCCGGCGGAACGATCGTCGGGCTGATCGGGGGAAGGCAAACCCGGAAGAATCGTCTGCGCTGCATATTCGGGGGATCGGAGCCGTGCGAAATCGTCGAATCGGCCATGCGGGATCTGGAGCAGAAAAAATTCCTGCACACATACTCGATCAAACGAATCTCCTTTACGAAAGGTAATGAATATTTCGCGGGATAGGGGATACTTCTTTCAAACACGAGGATACCACACGCATCGACTCAATCAGGTTTAACGTGCCGACACCCCTTGCCGACAGGATCGGTAAGGGGTGTCGAGATTCCGAAAGGAGGACAATTCAATAAGGATAAGATTATGATTCCGCGGGGGTGACTGCCGGCTCGACAGACTCCTCTGCAGATTCGGTTTGTTCGTCGGAAGTTTCCGACTCTTCCTTGGATCCGAAAGAACGCTGATCCTTGATGATCGCGAAGATCTCATCATCGGCTTCAAGGATGCGGACACCCTTTGGAAGCTGCATGTCGGCAACGGTCACACTGTCTCCGAGTTCTTTTGCGGAGATGTCCACTACGATCGATTCCGGGATGGAAGCGGCTTTTCCGGACATCTCGACATGCTCCTTAATGGTCTGAATCATCAGGATTCTGTTCTCAAGATCTTCCCGTCCGGTATAAACGAGCGGAACAAGCATCTTGAGCTCCTGGTCCTGAGAAACGAGATGGATGGTGGCGTGAATAATGCTTTTATCCAAAGGATCGCGTTGGATCTCCTTGAAAATTCCGAAGTTCTTCTCTTTTCCAAGTTCGACCCAGACCTTGGCGTTACTGCCGTGCTTGGCCAAAATTCGAATAAACGAGGATCTTTCAAATTGAACCGATCTGGATTGCGTTCCGGGTCCGTGCAATACTCCCGGAATAAATCCGGAAGCGCGGGTCTTCTTCGGACTGTCCGTTCTTAGATCGGCCTTTAGTACGGTTTGTTTCATGTTTTTTCTCCTTTATTTGCCGGTCGGAAAACCATTTTACCATGTGTTTTCTCGGCACATAAACGTAAAAAAGACTCTCAAACCGACTTTGTGATTACAGTTATTATAACACGAAAGGGAGAATCCGACGCACGAAACTGTCAAGAGAAATTAATCCTGATTTCATTCAACGTCTGACTTCTGTGTTTCGGGGCCGGTGTCGCTTTTCGAAAAGTTTAATGAGCGAATTACGATTCTCTTCCGAGAAAAGGCATAAAACGCGAAGAAAAGCACGTTAACGTGTCCTTGTATTCAAAATGAAGTCAAGTTATTCTGTTCATACCGGAAGTGATCCGGCAATGCTCATACGGAGGTTACGAATATGGGTATGACGATGACACAGAAAATTCTTTCCGCTCACGCCGGGTTGACGACGGTGGTTCCCGGCCAACTGATTGAGGCAAACCTTGATCTGGTTCTCGGGAATGACGTGACGACGCCCCCGGCGATTGATGTCTTTGCGAAGACGTGTGCTTGTGGTGTGTTCGATCGTAAGAAGGTTGCGTTGGTTCCGGATCATTTCACACCGAATAAGGACATTAAATCCGCGGAGCATTGCAAAAAAATCCGCCGGTTTGCCCGCGAGCACGACATTGAGAACTATTACGAGATCGGTGACCCGCAGATGGGTGTCGAGCACGTTATTTTGCCGGAGAACGGGCTTGTCGCTCCGGGCGACGCGATTATCGGTGCGGATTCGCATACCTGTACTTACGGTGCGCTCGGCGCGTTTGCGACCGGTGTCGGCTCTACGGATCTGGCTTGTGCGATGGCGACCGGAAAGACGTGGTTCCGCGTGCCGGACGCAATCCGTTTTGTATTGAACGGAGCGCTTCGCCCGGGAATTACCGGGAAAGATTTGATACTTCACATCATCGGAATGATCGGAGTCGACGGCGCGCTGTATCAATCGATGGAGTTTTGCGGATCCGGTGTCTCGACCCTGTCAATGGCTGATCGACTGACGATCTGCAATATGGCGATTGAGGCCGGCGGCAAAAACGGCATTTTCCCCGTAGACGAGAAGACTGTAGAATATTTACGCAAATACGCACCGAAGCGATTTGCTGAGGGGAATTACAAGGTGTTTGAGGCGGATGCGGATGCCGAATATATTCGGACGATCGAATTGGATCTTGACCGGATACCGCTGACGGTCGCCTTTCCTCATTTGCCGGACAATACACGTGTCGTCGGAAGTTTCGACGAGGTCATCATCGATCAGGTCGTGATCGGATCATGCACCAACGGCCGTCTTCACGATCTCCGGATCGCCGCGGATGTACTGCGCGGTCGTAAGGTCAAGAAAGGAATTCGATGCATCATTCTGCCCGGTTCACAGAGAGTCTGGAAGGAAGCACTGAAGGAAGGACTTCTGGATGTGTTTGCCGAATCCAACTGCGTGGTCTCCGCACCGACTTGCGGTCCTTGCCTCGGCGGTCATATGGGTATTCTGGCCGAGGGAGAGCGATGCGTCTCCACAACCAACCGGAATTTTGTCGGACGAATGGGGCATCCGAAATCCGAGGTGTATTTGACGGGGGTTCCGGTGGCAGCCGCATCAGCCGTTCTGGGTCACATCGCGGCACCGAGTGAGCTCGGTGATTTGATTAAGGAGGATTAGGATATGACTGCGAAGGGTAAAGTTTTTAAGTACGGTGCCAACGTCGATACCGATGTAATCATCCCGGCGCGATATCTCAACACAGCAGATCCCGCGGAGCTTGCGAAACACTGCATGGAGGATATTGACGCGAGCTTTGTAAGCCGCGTTCAAGCGGGTGATATTATTGTCGGCGGACCAAACTTCGGTTGCGGATCTTCCCGTGAGCACGCCCCCGTCGCGATCAAGGCAAGCGGGATTTCGTGTGTGATCGCTCCTTCGTTTGCCCGTATTTTCTACCGCAACGCGATCAATATGGGACTGGCGATTTTGGAATCCGCTGAGGCTTCCGAGGGCGTCGGAGACGGAGACACGGTCGAAGTGGACTTTGAGACCGGCGTTATACGCGACATCACTACCGGAAAGTCATATACCGCTAAACCTTTCCCGGACTTTATACGGAAAATCATTGAGTCGGACGGGTTGGTCGGGTATATCTCCGATAAGAAGCCGGGGTGCGTTTAGCGTATTTCCTCAGCAAATGTTGCATTTTCGATAAAAATGCGAATATAATGACAGTTAATCGTTTTTCGAGAGAAAGACGGTCGGGAGGATGAAATGAGCAAATACAGAATCGCGGTCATACCCGGAGACGGGATCGGGACAGAGGTTACGGATTCGGCATGTAAGGTGCTGGATGCCGTTTCCGCGCGCTTCGGACATACGTTTGAATACAAGACGCTTCTGGCGGGCGGATGCTCGATTGACGCTTACGGAGTCGCGCTTACGCCGGAGACGCTGGAAGAATGCAAGAAGAGTGATTCGGTCTTGCTCGGCGCAGTCGGCGGACCGAAGTGGGACGATCTTCCCGGTTCACAGCGTCCGGAAAGGGCACTGCTGGATTTGCGCGGAGGCCTGGAGCTTTTCGCGAACCTTCGCCCGGCGATTCTATACCGACAGCTTTCATCGGCGAGTCCGCTGAAGGAAGAAAATTTAAAGAACGGAATCGATATCATGATCGTCCGAGAGCTGACCGGCGGTTTATATTTCGGAGATCGCGGGCGGAGAGATGGCGGTAATATGCCCGACGGAACACCAAAGGGCGTCGAAGCCTACGATACCGAAGCGTACAGTGAAGCCGAAATAGAGAGGATCGTACGTGTTGGGTTTGAATTGGCGATGGGCAGAAAAAAGAAACTGACCAGCGTAGATAAGGCGAATATTCTTGAGAGCTCCAGGCTGTGGAGGGAAGTGAATGAGAGAATCGCCAAGGAATATCCTGAGGTGGAATACGAATATTATTATGTTGATAACGCGTCGATGCAATTGGTTCGCCGTCCCGGCGATTTTGATGTCATGGTGACGACCAATATGTTCGGCGATATTCTTTCCGACGAAGCCGGTATGATCACCGGTTCGATCGGAATGCTTCCGTCCGCATCGCTGGGCAAGCCGGGAACGCCCGGTATGTATGAGCCTGTTCACGGATCCGCACCGGACATCGCCGGGCAGGATAAAGCCAATCCGTGCGCCGCGATCCTTTCTGCGGCAATGATGCTTCGTTGGTCCTTTGGCTTGACCGAAGAGGCGAACTGTATTGAGAAAGCTATCGAGAAGACTCTTGAGAACGGCTATCGCACACCGGACATCGCATACACAACGGACTGCATCCGTGTGGGGACCCGAGAGATGACGGCACGGGTGATTGAGTCTATTGTCTGACGCCCCGTTACGGGGCTCATGACGATCAGAGAAGAGTGGGCGAATACTTACTCTTCTTTCGTTTTTTATTTGAGATGCTTTTTTCCAATATCAGCGAGGAGAAATATTATGGAAAACAAGAGAAGAAGTTACGAAATGACCCGGGGCGTCAGTAGGTCACCGCACCGTTCCCTTCTTTACGCGCTCGGTATGACCGAGGAAGAGATGAGAAGACCTTTAATCGGCGTCGTAAATTCCTTTAATGAGCTGATTCCCGGCCATATTCATCTGAATGAATTGACACAATGCGTGAAGGACGGTATCCGAATGGCCGGAGGCGTTCCGATGGAATTTCCGGCGATCGGCGTTTGCGACGGAACGGCGATGAACCACAAAGGAATGAAGTATTCGCTTGTGAGTCGCGATGTCATTGCGGATTCCTGCGAGTTGGTCCTGACGGCACAACCGATGGACGCCGTCGTATTCATCCCGAGTTGTGACAAGATCGTCCCGGGTATGTTGATGGCGGCGGCACGGCTGGATATCCCTGCGATTTTCGTGACCGGCGGTCCGATGCTTCCCGGAAAATACGGACAGGAACGCGTCGGTCTCTCGAATCTTTTTGAGGCGTCCGGGGCATGCGCGTCGGGCAAGATCACCGAGTGTGAGCTATCCGAATGGGAAAAGGCCTGCTGTCCGACATGCGGAAGCTGTTCGGGGATGTATACCGCCAACACAATGTGCTGTCTGACGGAGGCGATGGGTATGGCACTTCCGGGAAGCGGAACGATCCCGGCCGTTATGGCCGCAAGACGAAGATTGGCCAAGGATACCGGCATGAGGATCATGGATCTGTTTGAAAAGGGCGTTACCGCCCGTCAGATCATGACAAGGGATGCGATTCGTAACGCAATGCGTGTCGACATGGCGTTGGGCGGATCAACCAACAGCGTTTTACACATGTTGGCCATCGCCCGGGAATGCGGATATCCGCTCACGGTGGATGAGATTTCGGAGATTTCTGACAATACGCCTCAACTCTGCAAGCTGAATCCGGCCAGTTCGATTTTCATTACGGATCTGAACGAGGTCGGCGGAATCAGTTCGGTGATGGCCGAGCTGGCAAAGGCCGACAGAGTATGTGTCAATAATCCTTCCGTTGACGGAACGATTTGCGAGCGAATCACCGGGAATCCGGGTGCGGACGGTACGATCATCCGCCCTTATACCGACCCGTTCGCGAAAGACGGCGGCCTCGCCATTCTTAAGGGCAACTTGGCTCAGGAAGGTGCCGTCGTCAAGAAAGGCGCGGTGCTTCCGGAAATGATGGTACATACGGGCCCCGCGCGTGTCTTTGATTCCGAGGAAGAGGCGACCGAAGCGATTTTCGCGGGAAAAATCAATTCCGGCGACGTCATCGTGATCCGCTTTGAGGGACCTCGCGGCGGACCGGGCATGCGGGAGATGCTCACTCCGACATCGGCGGTCGCCGGAATGGGACTTGATAAGAGCGTTGCGCTGATTACGGACGGCCGTTTTTCGGGCGCAACCAGAGGGTCAAGCGTCGGTCATGTGTGTCCCGAGGCAGCGGCGGGAGGCTTGATTGCCTATATCAACGAAAATGACAGTATTACGGTGGATATTCCGTCTCGAAAATTGACTCTGAATGTTGACGCGGATGTGCTGTCCGCCCGGGAGCCGGCACGGCTTCCCGAACGTGATTTGCGCGGCATCATCGCCCGCTATGAGAGTTTAGCGGACTCGGCGGCACACGGCGCGAGCATGAATCGCGTCAAAATGTGTGAATGCGAAGATACCCGCAGATCAGACGAGAAAAAGGGAGGACGATCATGAACGGAGCACAGTCAATCATACAATTTCTTAAAGATAAGGGCGTGAATCCGGCCTTCGGATACCCGGGTGGATCGGTTATCGTGCTTTACGACGCGATTTATCAGATGAATTTTCCGCACATTTTAACGCGACATGAGCAGGGTGCGGTTCACGCGGCGGAGGGTTACGCGAAGATCACCGGCAAGCCCGGTGTGGTTTTCGCAACGTCCGGGCCCGGAGCGACGAATCTTGTTACCGGGATCGCCGATGCATATTTGGACTCGGTGCCGATCCTGGCGATTACGGGTGCCGTTTCGAGAAATGCGATCGGGAAGGATGCTTTTCAGGAGGCGGATATCACCGGTATCACTCAGCCGATCACAAAATACAATTACCTGGTTATGAGCCCGGAAGATCTTATCCCGACGCTTGAGGAAGCATGGAATCTGACGACGGAAGGGCGTCCGGGCCCTGTTCTGGTTAATATTCCAAAGGATCTTTTTCTGACGGAGATTCCGGAGAGAAACGGTAAGGGTGAAGGTGTCATCATCCATCGTCCGCCCAGGAAAGTAGCGGCGAACCGTGTGCCTCGCGTCTACGAGGCATTGCGTTCAGCCTCAAAGCCCCTGCTTCTTGTGGGCGGCGGAGTGGTTCTGTCCGAGGGCGGTTCAGAAGCGCTCCGGGAATTCGCTGAGATAACCGGTATTCCGGTAGCCGGAACCATGATGGCGAAGGGCGTTATTGACGAGAGGAATCCGCAGTATTTGGGAATGGTCGGTATGCACGGTATTCCGCAGGCCAATACGGCGATCGGAAGATGTGACTTGCTGTTGGCGGTCGGATGCCGTTTTTCGGACCGTATTATCGGCAACCCGGAAAAATATACTCAGGGAATCAAGCGAACGATCATTCATGTTGATATCGATCCGGCCGAAATCGGCAAAAACATTCGACCGGATATCGAGATTGAAGACGATGCGTGCAATTTTTTCCGTTGTATGATCGAACAATTGCCGACAGACGACTTTGGTGCTTTGTGGGCGGATTGGAAATCGGAGCTCATTCAGAAGGCGGAACGATACGCGAAAATCTGCAAGAAGCTTCATGATCTCGACGATCGTCTTCTGCCCGAAGCGGTCATACACGCTGTTTCCGAGGCATACAGGGGAGAAAATCCCATTCTGGTGACCGACGTCGGACAACAGCAGATCTTTGCCGCACAGCATTTTGTCGTTGAGTCAAATCGATCATTTCTTACTTCGGGCGGACTCGGCACGATGGGCACGGGTCTTCCTTACGCCATCGGAGCCGCGATCGCGGCTCCGGACCGACCGGTCGTTCTTTTTGTCGGCGACGGCGGGCTCCAGATGACAATCCAGGAACTTGGTCCGCTGAAGTCCTTGGGATTAAACGTCAAGGTCGTGATTTGCGATAATCAACAGCTCGGAATGGTTCGCCAGTGGCAGGAGCTTTTCTACGGAAAAAGGTACAGTCAGACGATATTGGATAACAACCCGAATTTCATCCAGATTGCCGACGCATACGGATTGAAAGGCGGGCGCGCAACCTGTGCCGGAGAGCTTATGGCTGAGATCGAGAAAATGAGGGAAACGAAAGAACCCTATGTCCTTCATGTCATGCTCGATGTTAAGGAACTGGTATACCCGATGATTCCCGCCGGAAAGAATCCGGAGGACATGATGATGCCCGGCATGTAGGAAAACCTTGCACAGGATTCAAAAAACGTCCGCGAGCTTCTTAGTTCGCGGACGTTTTTTATCCAATACGCTCCGTTTAACAGAATAACGGATCTAAGTCCGGGATCCTTCGCCGCCCGGCAAATCCTCCAGAAGTCGGGGAACACGCGTCGGGCAATTATTGTCGTCGAGCGCGACATATGTAAGATATGCGATGTTGATCTCCTCGCGTTTGCCGTCGAGCGTTTCCACAAAGGTTGAAACGCGAACTTTCATCGAAGTGTTCCCGACGGAATCGATTTCGGAAACCAAGAGGATTGTCGAGTTTAGTTCAGCCGGTGCCCGAAAGGAAAGGTGGTCGATCGCCACCGTCGTGACTTGATTTTCTGCGTGGCGGCGTGCGCAAATGGCACCGACCACGTCGATCATTTCCAACAGGGCTCCTCCGAACAATCTGCCGGAACCGTTCGTGTGCCGGTACATTACGATCTGAACATGTTCGGTATGAGAATCGGAGCGCTTCTTAACCATCGCTCCGTGATCACGTTCACTCGAAAAATCTCTTGCGTCCGGAACGCCGGGTATGTCGTTCTGTTCCCCCATGGGCAACCTCCGCTAAAAAATGGGCCGCCTTTCAGGGTTCTCGAAAAGACGACCCGGAAACTGATTTGAATAATGATTCTACAGACGAAGCTTCAGGATATCTTGTCTCAAGCGCTCGAGATCCGCCAGAAAATCCTGTATATCGTGCTCATGCTCCAGCTCGTCGTTCAGGATGCCGATGGCCATCTGATGTGTGGACATATCCTTGCCGTGAGTGAACTCGGCAATGTCCTGATAGCGCTGGATCGCGCACCGCTCACCGGCCAGATTCTGTTTGAGAATCTCGACGATATAAGGATCCGTCGGCTCTTCGTAAGGACATTTGGAGTATTGGATCCACTGGTTCGGGTTCAATAAGGGGGTTCCGCCGAGCTGAAGAATTCGATTTGCCACGAGCTCCGCATGTCCGAGTTCTTCGGTCGCGTGCAGGAGCAATTCCGGTTCGACCTCACTGCGCATCGGCCCTTCCATGACACGAGCACCGACCCAATACTGGTAATAAGCCAGCCATTCTTCGGCGAGTGCCTCATTGAGCATCTGAATCAGCTTGGTAACGTCCAAATCCGCAATCTCAATTGCTTTATTTCCCATGGTATTATCCTCCTTATCAGCGCAAAAAATTCATACAAACACATTATATGCGCTTGATTGCGCGGAAGTAATCAACAGATTGTGAACACAAAAATGATTGTTTCAAAGCATCTTGACGATGTATAATGATAACGCCGGCAGGGTAGGGCATTACGGCGTTTTCAAGGGGATCGAAATGACCAGAAACAACTTTCAAGCGGTAATCGACATGGGCTCGCTCGCGTTGCGGCTCAAGATTTTTGAGATTGTCGAGAATAAGATTCCGCGTGAGATTGAGTCCGCGCGATCTTTTCTGTCCTTCGGGGCGCAGACGTACCGCGAAGGGAATATATCTTCGGAGCAGGTCTCGGAGATCTGTGATATTTTGTCGTCTTTTCGGATGAAATTAAAGGAATACAGGTTGAGCGACGCGATCTGCGTGGCAACCAGCGCTTTTCGAGAGGCGGGCAACCGGGATTTCATCGTAGAGCAGATCCGGCTGAAGACCGGCTTGCGTATCCGGGTACTGGATAACGCGGAGGAACGGTACTTCCATAATTTGGCGGTTAAAGAGAATCAGCCTGATTTCTTGAATATCATTCAGAACGGTACGATGATGCTTGATATCGGTTCCGGGAGCATTCAGGCGACCGTTTATGACAAATCGGACCTTATATTCAGTCAGAATATGCTTCTCGGATCGCTTCGGATCAGCGAGATGCTGTCGGACCTCGAACGGCAGACAACGCATTACGCCGACGTTCTGGAGGAGTTTATCTCACAAGATCTCGATGATTATCACGCGGTCGAGCCGAAGGGTATTACATATCAGAACTTTATTGCCTTCGGAGGAGATATCGGTTTTATTAAGCATATGGCCGGACTGTCGCCGAGGGAATACTGCTTTTTGACCAGAAAGAAGTTTACGGATGTTTACGAGATGCTTCTTCTGAAAAAACCATCGGATCTGATCCTTTCGGACAATATCCCGGCGGCAAACGCGGCATTGCTTCTGCCGACGGTGATCCTGGTCAAGAAGATGCTCGATTTTACGGATCTTGACGGTGTACATCTGCCGGCCGCGTCGCTGACGGATGGAGTAATGTACCACCACGCTTCGGCAAAAGGCACGTTTGACTTGATTATTGACCCCAAAATCGACGTAATTTCTGCGGCGCGGCACATTGCCAAGCGATATCGGTGCGACAAGAAGCATATCGATAATGTGGAGGAGAACGTGTTGGCAATTTTTGATTCCGGCAGGAAATTTCACGGAATGGGCGACAGAGAACGACTTCTCCTTCGCATTTCAGCTATCCTTCATGAGGTCGGGAAATACATCCACGTCAGTAATCACAGCTCGCGTTCGTATCACATCATCAATACGATGGAATTGATCGGCTTAAGCGAAACCGAACGGGAAAACGTCGCTTGCATCGCGCGCTTTTATACCAAATCCAACCTCTTTTTCGATCGGTATTATCAGTATCTTTCTCCGGAACGGAAGACGATCGTCTCTAAGTTAACTGCCATGATGCGCATCGCCGACGCGATGGATGCCTCGCACCGGCAAAAGCTTCGGAACGTCTCCATCTCGGTTTCTGCCGATACCATGGATATTTCCTGCGACAGCGCCGCGGACCTGACGTTTGAGCAATGGGCATTCAACCATAACACCGATCTGTTCGCGCAGGTGTTCGGAATCAAACCGATTCTGCGACTAAGGAGACAGAAACAATGACAACAAAGAAGAGTAAATCGCGGAAAGAGAATCGATCGGACGGGCCGAAGAACCGCGACAACGCAGGAGTCGAAGTGAATGCGGACCGGTATCTCAACCGGGAGCTCAGTTGGCTTGAGTTTAACGATCGGATCCTGTCCGAGGCGCGGGATACCAAGCATCCGCTTTTGGAGCGATTGAAGTTCCTCTCCATTACCGCGTCCAATCTCGACGAGTTTTTTATCGTCCGGGTCGCATCCCTGCGCGATATGCTCAGTATCCAATACAACGAGCGCGACATATCCGGCCTGACGGTCGGCGAGCAGTTGACTCGTATTAACGCGAAAACCCGCGCAAGTATGTCGCTGATGTATTCCACCTATTCCCGCTCCCTGTTACCGTCTCTTCGGAGCCACGGTGTAATGGTTCTCGACTATGATGATCTCGACAAGAAGAGCCGCGCGATAGCCGATCGATTTTTCCGGACGACGATCTATCCGGTTCTGACCCCGATGGCGGTAGACGCCGCACGGCCTTTTCCCCTGATATACAGCCGGCAACTGAACCTGGCGGTTCTGATCGAAGGTCCCCGGGGAGAAGACAACGAGACGGAAGAGTCGGAATATCGCTTCGCGACAATTCAGATTCCGACCGTAATTTCGCGAATGTTTGAGCTTCGCCTTGCCGAAGGTGTCGCTTTTGTGCCGATTGAGCAGATCATCCGGGCGAATGTGAACGCATTGTTTTCGGGTTCCAAAGTGATATCGACCGGTTATTATCGCGTAATCCGTAATGCCGATCTGGATATTGACGAGGATGAAGCGGAAGACTTGCTCAAGGAGATCGAAGAGCAGGTACGACTTCGGCGGTTTGCTGAAATCATCCGCCTTGAAGTAAACGACGGCCTCGACGGTAGGCTTCTCCAATACATCACCGAATCTCTTTTGATCGAAAAGGATGATATTTTTTCCTTCTCGGGTCCGATTGACCTGACGTTTTTGATGAAGCTCTATTCCAGATTATCTCCCGATTTTCCGGAGCTCTGCGATCCGCCGCACCGACCGCAGAAAGCGGCGATGTTTAACGACGGCTACGAGAATATTTTCGAGCAAATCGCAGAAAAGGACCGGTTGGTCCATCATCCGTATGAGTCCTTCGAGCCGGTCGTAGAATTTCTCCGACAGGCCGCGGAGGATCCGAACGTGCTTGCGATCAAACAGACACTGTATCGGGTCAGCAGCGATTCTCCGGTTATCGATTGTCTCGCGTTGGCGGCGCAAAACGGCAAGCAGGTTATGGTGCTGGTCGAGTTAAAGGCGCGTTTTGATGAAGAGAACAATATCAACTGGGCCAAGAAACTTGAAAACGCCGGCTGTCACGTGATATACGGTATGGTCGGCCTTAAGACACACAGCAAAATTACTCTGATTGTTCGTTCGGAAGATACCGGGATCAAACGGTATCTTCATCTTGCGACCGGCAATTATAATAATGTCACGGCCAGAATATACACGGACATCGGTATGTTTACCGCATCCGAACCTTTCGGCATCGATGCTTCCGAGTTTTTTAATATGTTGTCCGGTTTTTCCGAGCCTCCGGAATGGCGGCGTCTGGTTCCGGCTCCTGTCTGGATGAAGGACTTTTTTATCAGTAAGATCGAACGCGAAATCTATAACGCAAAGTCCGGAAAAAAGGCCAGGATCGTCGCCAAAGTCAATTCGCTTGTGGACGGGAAGGTGATTGATAAGTTATACGAGGCGTCCGAAGCCGGGGTTCGAATTGATTTGATCGTGCGGGGCATATGCTGTTTGCGACCCGGAGTACAAGGGTTGTCAGACAATATCACAGTCCGGTCTATCACCGGAAGATTTCTTGAGCATTCACGGGTCTTCTTTTTTCACAACGACGGGCGGGAGGATATTTATCTTTCCTCGGCGGATTGGATGCCCAGGAATCTGGATCGAAGGATTGAGTTGCTTTTCCCGGTCGAGGAAGAGTCGTGCAGGGCCCGAGTCAAGGAGATACTGATCGTCGCGCTGGAAGATACCGTGCGAAGTCATTGGCTTGCGCCGGACGGTTCTTATCACAAAGTGGATCTGCGCGGCAAGAAGAGGCTGGACAGCCAAAGAGAACTGATACGTTTGGCGGAGGCAGCAGCCGAGGAGCAACCGCAGCGAGCGGTCGGGCTTTTCGAGCCGGAAAAGCCTTCGAACGAATAAATCGCACGAGGTGCGTTTTCGCATGCGACATCGGTCTCGCACTTTCGAAAACACCTCAGTTCGAAGATTGTCAATTCTGTGGTACTATATTTATCGAATGTCAATTTATGAAGCCGGAGAGTGAAAAATGACCGTTTTGATCAAATCTTATCTGTCTGAACAGGACCCCGGGAAATACGAGAATCAGTCTTTCGAGTACACCTTGACGCACAGCTCCGGAGCGAGCTTCTCGGTCATCAATTTCGGTGCGGTGATCACAAAGATCATGGTGCCTGATCGTTCCGGCCGGTTCGACGACGTTGAACTCGGATACAAGGGACTGGACGGATATCTGGATAATCGGTCATGGCATGGTGCGACGGTCGGAAGAAGCGCGAACCGGGTCAAGGGCGCAGAATATGAGATCGAAGGAAAGAAGTATTATCTTCCCAGAAACGACGGTGATAACAACTTGCACGGGGGAGACTCCTGCTTCCAGAACGTCTTTTGGAATGCACGTGTTTTGAGTGAGGACGATGCCTACATTTACCTCCGGAAGACCGGAATTCGAACTGCTTTTTCGATTGAGGGGGAAGCGGTGCTCATGGAACATCTTTCGCCGGACGGAGCCTGTGGTTTTCCCGGTAACCTGGAGGCGGAGGTATTCTACGCATGGACGCGCGATATGACGTTGCTGATTATCTATTCCGGGATTTCCGACGCACCGACTGTGTTTTCTCCGACGAATCACTCCTATTTTAATTTGGCGGGAGAAGCCGCGGGTTCGGTAGCCGGTCATATCCTGTTTATCGATGCCGATCAGGTTACGGAAAAGGCATCGGACAACGTTCCGAACGGGAAATTAATCGATGTGGAAGGTACGGCCCTTGATTTCAGGATCCCGGCTCCCATCGCCCAAACGATCGGGAGCGATCATCCTCAGCTTCATTATTCGACGGGGCTCGACCAGAATTATTGTTTGAATACCCGCGGCGACGCGACGATTCCGGCGGCCGGTTTGACGGAACCCGTGTCCGGAAGACGGATGGAGGTTTTTACGAACTTCCCGGGTCTTCAGGCATACTCCGGCAATTTTCTGACCGGAGATTCGAAGGGCGACAAACCTTACGAGCGGCACGGAGCCGTGTGTCTGGAAGCTCAGCTTTACCCGGATGCGGTGCATCATTCCGAATTTCCGAGCGCGGTCATCCCGGCGAATGCCAAGACATTCTACATAACGGGATACCGGTTCTCGGTCATCAAATAACAGATTTCTCATGTGAGCGAAAGGCCGCCACCGGATATCGAATCCGAATGGCGGTCTTTTGGGATTCAGTGATGTGCGACCTACAGGGATCAACCCGGCTTGTAACTGTCGCGAAGAGATACCGAACGATTAAAGACAGGATGCCCTGCAGAGGAATCTTTTACGTCCATACAAAAGTAACCCAAACGAAGAAACTGGAAGCGATCGCCGGCTGAGGCAAGAAGGAGCGATTCCTCGACGCGTGAGCCGTTGATTACTTCAAGCGAATCGGCTCGGAGGTGATCCAAATAGTCGCAGTCGGCCAAATCGGGCTCCTCCACATCAAACAGGCGGTCATAAAGGCGAACGGTCGCATCTGCAGAACGGGCGGCATCAACCCAGTGTATCGTTGATTTAACCTTTCTGCCATCCGCAGTATTGCCGCCGCGACTGTCCGGATCGTATTCGGCATAAACCGTTCGGACATCCCCGGTTTCATCCGCTTCGAAGCCGGTACAGCGAACGACATAGGCGGACTTGAGCCGCACTTCGTTGCCCGGATAGAGACGGTAAAATTTTTTCTCGGGCACGGCCATAAAATCATCACGTTCAATAAAAATTTCTCTCGAAAAGGGTACTTCGCGGACGCCGTCAGCCGGGTTCTCCGGGTTATTCTCAATCTCGAAATTCTCGGTCTTTCCCTCCGGGTAGTTTGTGAGCACAAGCCGAACCGGCCGCAGGACTGCCATCACCCGGCGAGCCGTGGTATTCAGATCTTCACGAAGACAGTGCTCGAGAAAGGCGTAGTCCACTACGCTGTTTACCTTGGAGACGCCGTTTCTCTCATGAAAGGAGCGGATCGCAGCGGGTGTGTAGCCCCTTCTTCGCAATCCGCAAAGAGTCGGCATTCTCGGATCGTCCCAACCGTCGACAAGACCCTTCTCGATCAGATTACGAAGTTTTCTTTTGGAAAGAACCGTATGGGTTATTCCCAATCGCGCAAATTCGATCTGACGGGGTTTGGCCGGAACCGAGCAGTTCTCGATCACCCAGTCATAAAGCGGACGGTGCGCCTCAAACTCCAGAGAACAAAGGGAGTGTGTGATCCCTTCGATTGCGTCCTCCAATGGATGGGCAAAATCGTACATCGGATAGATGCACCAACGATTTCCCGTATTATGGTGGTTGATCCGGTTGATGCGATAGATGACCGGGTCACGCATATTGAAGTTGCCCGAAGCCAGATCGATCCTGGCACGCAGAGTCATTTTCCCGTCCTCGAATTCTCCGTTTCTCATCCGCTCGAAAAGGGCCAGGCTCTCTTCGGCCGGCCGGTCGCGAAACGGGCTGGTCGCCGGAACTTTCAAGTCGCCGCGATTCCTGCGGACTTCCTCGGGCGTCAACTCGCAAACATACGCGAGACCTTTCCCGATCAGTTCGACGGCATATCCGTACATCTGCTCGAAATAATCGGACGCATAAAAAAACCGATCGCCCCAGTCGTGCCCGAGCCAACGGATATCGTCCTTGATCGCTTCGACGTACTCCTCGTCCTCCTTGGTCGGATTCGTATCGTCCATACGCAAGTTACACAGCCCTCCGAATGCTTCCGCAGCACCGAAATCGATCTCCAACGCCTTCGCATGCCCGATATGCAGATATCCGTTCGGCTCGGGCGGAAACCTCGTGTGCACGCTCATGCCATCGAATCGGCCGCCCGGACCGATGTCTTCCCGAATCATATCAAAGATGAAATTACTTGTATCACTCATATACATACCCTCCGGTTTTCTGCCTGTTGCCACTGACGGATCATACGCGTTTTCTATTGTGAGATCCGTTGTCGCGAGTGCTCCATGCGCTCGATCGAACGATCTCTGCCGAGTAAAAGCAACGCCTCAACCGCGCCGCCCGGGGTTACGGCCATTCCGGTCACGGCGATACGAACTGCCCACATGACCGCGGATTTCTTGACATCGTTGCGTTCGGAAACTTTCGTAAGCGCATTGATGACGGAATCCGCGTCCCAGTCCGTGATGCTCCGAAGGGATTCGGCGGCCTGCCCGAGCAGGAGACGGGCGGAGTCGACGCTCGACTTACTCTTCTTGTGCTCGAAAAGCTCCGGATCAAAGTCTTCGAGCCCGTTGAGATAGGAAAGCTTCTCGGGTATCTGGCAAAACCGGGTGATCCGAGGTTGCAAGATCTCGGTCAGGAGATCATGGGTGCTCTCGTCGACGCACGACAGACCCGAAAAGTACGGAACTGCCTGGACGATAAATTCCTCCCGGCTCATCCGGTGGATATACTCCGCATTGAACCACTCGAGCTTATCATAGTCGAAGGTCGCCGGTGCCTTACTGATCCCGTCGATCGAAAAAGCCCCGGTCAACTCCGAAAGCGAGAACAACTCTCGGGTGTCCTCCTTGGGGCACCAGCCCAGAAGGGCGATGTAATTAATGATCGCTTCCGGCAAAAAACCCTCCGCAATCAGATCGTCGAAACCCGTGGATCCGTGGCGCTTGGAGAGTTTGGATACCGTTCCGTCCTCATTCCGGCCCTGAATGAGCGGCAGATGAACATAACGGGGGATCTCCCAATTGAATGCTTCGTATAAAAGGTTGTATTTCGGCGTTGATGAAAGATATTCGCTTCCCCGGACGACGTGAGTGATTTCCATCAGGTGGTCGTCGATGATATTGGCAAAATTATAGGTCGGAAAGCCGTCCGCCTTGATCAGAATTTGATCTTCAAGCTCCTTGTTCGGAACGGTGATTATACCAAAAACCAAATCCTCAAAGGTCGTCTGACCCGTAAGCGGCATCTTCTGACGGATGACATACGGCATTCCGGAAGCGAGTTTGTCACGCACCTCATCGGCGGGCAGATCTCGACAGTGTCGATCGTACCCGGGCGAGTCCTGCGTGCTTTCGCCGTCATGGAGCGAGTCCAGCCGTTCCTTGGTACAAAAGCAATAGTAGGCGTGGCCGGATCGGACGAGACTTTCCGCGTAAGGGAGGTACAGATTCATTCGTTCGCTCTGAACGTAGGGGCCGAAGGGACCGCCGATATCCGGGCCTTCATCGTGACACAAGCCCGCGAGACTGAGTGTGCGGTAAATGACATCCACGGCACCTTCGACCAAACGACCGCGATCGGTATCCTCGATCCTCAGTACAAACCGGCCGCCCGCGGATTTGGCGACAAGGTATTCATAAAGGGCGGTACGCAGATTCCCGACGTGCATGAAGCCGGTCGGACTCGGCGCGAAACGGGTACGAACCACCCGATTGCCCGTGGATAAGGTAACAGACATACTTAGATCCTCCGTGCTTTGAAATCTAAATACATATATTACCACAATACGTGGCTCTCCGGCCTCCATATTCACATATGAATGAGAAAAATGGTATTATAATGAACAGTGACTTTTTACGGAGGCCTTATGCAAGCCAAGAGAATCAGTTTAGAAAAATGTTATCCGATCGATATCGGACGATCCGTCGCGGGAACATGCGTCGCGGACTATCTCGATCGCGAGGCCGGCTCGAGGAACGCCCTGATCATCACGGACCGGGAAGTTGCCGGTTATTATTTGAAGGACTTTAGCGCGGCTTTGTCCGAGAAAGTGCAGGAAGTCCCCCATATCATCGTTGACGGCAATCCCTCCAGTAAGACGATGGAGGCGCTTAAGCCGGTTTTCGAGCAAATCTCGGATCGGGATTGCGGATACGTCATCGCTCTCGGCGGCGGCGGAGTGATCGATATCGCGACTTTTGCGGCATCAACTTTCGCTGCGGGGGTTCGAAGTGTTCTGGTTCCCACGACTCTTCTTTCGATGATGGAATCCGTAATGGCTTCCCATGCCGCCCTGCATTTTCAAAGTCAGAAGGATATTATTCGGGTCCCGATCGATATTGATTACTCCGTAATCGACGTTTCGTTTCTGCAAACTCTGCCGAGCCGGTATTTCTCAAGCGGGCTTGCTCAGATCATTCAGTACGGTCTGATTGATAATACGGCACTGCTTCATGCGCTTTCGGCATCTAAGGATACGGCGACGCTCATTGAAGAAAGCCTTCGTTCGGGCAATAAGATCCGGAGGACTCAGCCGGAACTCATGAATTTCGGGCGGGATATCGCGGATGCGATCGAATGTCATTTTCGTTTCCTGAAATATACACCGGGCGAAGCTCTGGCTCTTGCATTGCTTGCGATGTGCCATTCCCCCGCATTGCATAAGTTGTACGAACGACTCGGACTACCGGTTATGCTGACCGAGGTTGGCAAGGAGACTCTGTTGAAGCGCATCGCGAAGACTTTGGAGACGCGGGGCGATACGGTCGATCTGGTTCGGATCGGACCGGAGAAGAAACCGTTGAATCAGAAGGTTTCCGCTGATATCGCTCTGCGCTATTACGATTCGGTTCTATCCGAAATATGCAACAAGGCGGGTGCGTCATGAACGCTTTTCGACGAAGAAATAGATCATATTCCATTCAAGTCCGATTGCTGTCTGCGGTGCTGGCGGTATTTGTCATGATTTCCGCGGGGCTTTTCTCGGGGTGTTCCGACGCATCAGAAGAAGAGGAGAAAAAGCCGGCCGATTTTGGTGATTACGGAGAAAAGACGGCGCTTATGCTGGCGACCTCTTTCCCTGAGCGTTATGCGTATTCCCAGAAAGAGAGGGAGGCGGGAGTCTTTATTAAAGAAGAACTGATCCGCATGGGATATACCGTTGAGGAGCAGAAGTTTAGCAGCTCGGATCTGACTTCCTCGTCGACCAATTACATCGTGCGAATACCCGGAGAAGGGTTCATGCTAAGGGCGGAGGGAGAGCAATACTCACCGATTCGCAGAACCGTGGTCGTTGGAGCTCACTATGACATGCCACCACTCCCGTCTTCGGGTGAAGAGCCGGCAGACGACGAAGCGGAGCCGAAACAAACAGAGGGGGATCCGTCCTCGACCGATCCGACAGAACAAGTAATGATTTATGACGGGCTTCAGAGCAACGCTTCCGGTGTTGCCTGTCTGTTGACGATCGCGGAACGGATGCGTGTCGAGAAACCCG
>JAAYIQ010000072.1 GCA_012523365.1 Clostridiaceae bacterium | reverse complement strand
TGGTGACCCGTAGGAGAATCGAACTCCTGTCTTCGCCGTGAAAGGGCGATGTCTTAACCGCTTGACCAACGGGCCGCTTGGTAGCGGCAGTGGGATTCGAACCTACGACCTACCGGGTATGAACCGGACGCTCTGGCCAACTGAGCTATGCCGCCATAACCACAGTGCGCTTTAGACGCTAGACGATTTTAGCATCTGGGTATGACCTTGTCAATAAATCTCGGCGGTTTTGAAGACTTTCGGGGAAAAGTTTTCGAGAAGGAGGAAAGCCGGATCAAATCCGCGAATTCCATCCGTCGAAAATAAACCATACGCGCCGGCATAATCTGTGGTACAATGCTTTACGGTTCAGTATATGAACGAAGCATTAGATTGTTCGTAAACATTTCGGATGCATGTCATGCGTCCTTTTTTGTTGGTCATATATCGGATACAAAAGTCATGCCGCCGCTTGACGCGCCGGCCAAAGGAGATTCATTTGGATTTTTCACAATTGGGGCTTTCGCCCCGCATTCTTGAGGCCCTGGATGAACAGGGTTATTCTTCCGCTACGCCGATTCAAGAGGCCTCGATCCCAACCCTGATGACCGGCAGAGATCTTTTGGGTTGCGCTCAGACCGGCACCGGCAAGACCGCCGCGTTCGCCCTGCCGATCCTTCAGAAGCTCGGGCAGAGATCCGACGCTACCGGTCCGTCCGTCGGCCGCCGTAGGATCCGTACACTGGTACTGGCTCCGACGCGCGAGCTCGCGATCCAGATCAACGACTGCTTTATCGCCTACGGCCGTCATCTGCGCTTGCGCTCGCTGGTCATTTTCGGCGGCGTATCCCAGAACCCGCAGGTCCGAAGCCTCCAAGCCGGCGTGGACATCCTCGTCGCGACTCCGGGGCGTCTCCTCGACCTGATGGATCAGGGCTACATCAAGCTCGACAACGTCGAGTTCTTCGTGCTGGACGAAGCGGACCGCATGCTCGACATGGGCATGATCCACGATGTCCGCAGAATCGTATCGTATCTCCCTTCGGAGCGGCAGACGATGTTCTTTTCGGCGACGATGCCTTCCGAGATCGAAAAGCTCGCGGGCACGATCCTCTCGGATCCGTATCGCATCGATATCACACCGCCCTCGTCCACGGTCGACACCATCGGACAAACGGTATACCGCGTCGACCGCGGGAATAAGATCCATCTGCTGGTCCATCTTCTGAACGGCACCCAGGTCGAATCGGCGCTCGTTTTTTCGCGCACGAAGCACGGCGCGGATAAGATCGTCCGTGCCCTTCAGAACGCCGGTCTCTCCGCCCAGGCGATCCACGGAAACAAATCCCAAAATGCCCGTCAGGATGCTCTCGGCAATTTCAAGAACCATAAAACCCGCATCCTGGTCGCGACGGATATTGCCGCCCGTGGCATCGATGTCGAGGAGCTCTCTCACGTCATCCAGTTCGACCTGCCCGAGGTCCCGGAAACCTATGTTCATCGCATCGGCCGGACCGGCCGCGCGGGTCTCGGCGGCACCGCCTACTCCTTTTGCTGCGGCGAGGAGTTTCCGCTCCTTCGGGATATTCAGAAACTGATCCGTAAGGAATTGCCGATCGAAAAGGATCACCCCTACCCGATGACCGAGGCCGACGCGCTGTCCGCGCCCCCGGCTCCGCAGTCCTTCCGCCCGGAAGGCCGCTATAATCAAAGAGGCGGTAACCCGAGGTCCGGCAATTCAGGATCCGGTGCCACAAGATCCGCCGGTCCGCGAAAAGGACATCCGCGGCGCCAATATGCAAGGCGCGGCGAAGATTGACAGAGCGGAATTCTCGGCAAGTCAGGTTTTTGAAGGAACCGGAAATCAACTGAACTTAGTATTCTCAGTGGTATATGTTCGGAGCCGATCCTCAAGAATCTCCATGCATTCTTCCTTCGATTTCTGCCCCGAAAAAAACGCTTCAAGCTCTTCAAATACAATTTTTTGGACATCCGGATTCCATAGTGGAACCGTATGCGCGGACGATATGATGTTACGGAATACCTGTGCTGTTTCTTTTTCCGTGAACGGGAAGGCAGGCGGACGGATTTCCGAACTTCTGTCAAAATCCTTACCGGAGGTCATTGCGTCAACTTTTTCCATGATTCGCTCTGCTTCCTGCTCATACTCTGAATCCGAATATAGGTTATTACGCATGGATGTGCCATTTACATATCTTTCATAACCGGTCTTTATCATCGCATCAAAGGAAGATTGAAGCACCGGCATCAAATCACCGCTGATTTCACCCGTATCGTATCGATCCTGAATATCGGCGGAGAGAAGAAACTTGAGGAACATCCAAGCGGCATCAGGGATTTTTGTCTCCGCCGATATTCCGTAGTATTGGTCGGATTCGACAACAGGCATTCCGTTATTGAATCCGGGAGCTCCCATATATCCAACGTCTCCGCCAAAATACTCCGCATAGCACAGAAAGATTTCATAGTTTTTTATGGTTTCACTTAAAAGCAGCGTTTCATTCTTTTGAAACTGCCTTGCGATAGGGGTACTGTCCGTATACGGGCGTGTCCCGCGCTCCTCGCAGAAAGAAAGCAATCGCAAGAATTCATCCCGCTTAAACTGGAATCCGCCGGAATCATGCGAAAATAGTTCATTATGAAAAAACGGGTACAGCGCAGAAAAGAGATTCTGCGTAGTGTCATGTCGAATCATATGCGTGTCTTCCGGAAGACGGCTCAGATAAGTACCAAAATCGTCCAAATCAAAGGCAACAATCTCTGAAATGAGCGTTTGCTTACCCATAAACCCATTGACGCGAAAAAAAGGCGTGAGGAAGCGGAAAGATTGATTGTTGCCTTGTCCCCCCCAAACATTGGGAAGAAGTAGTCTTGAATCAAACAAAGAATCATTCCGAACAAATTCCTGCAAATCCATTACGACTCCCGCATTCTCATACCGGCAAATATACTCCGGACTCAAACAAATGATGTCCGGACCATTTCCTGAAAGAAGATCCGCGTTCAGCC
>JAAYIQ010000071.1 GCA_012523365.1 Clostridiaceae bacterium | reverse complement strand
GCAAACCGCCAGCAAGATCACTGTAGCCGCTAATACTTTTATACTCTTCATAACAACCTCCCCGGATAACCGATCCATTCTGTACTGTCTCATACAATAAATGAAAACAGTTACGCCAATAATCGAACAGCATTAACCGAAAATTAACTTGAATTCTCCGTTTCTTGTTTTTAAAACTCCGGAATTGTCGTACGCTTATTCATGCTGAGCACGAGCGCGGAGACGGGATGGAAAGAGCCCGGAAGAACGGCGGCACACGTCCCGGAATTTCCTAGTATAATCAAATCAACCCGATGGGTCGGAGGTGCAATGTTTAATTTCACAAAGTCATGAATTTACAAAGCCGGATAAAACAAATAACTGAGGAGGAGCACAACATGCAAACCGAAACAACAACGATACTTTCGGAGATCCCAAGCGACCTTCATGAGATGATCCGAAAACAGAACCGCCTGATTCGATTTCAATCGGCCGTTCAATCTCTCATTCTTCTCATGTTGATCGGCGTCGCCGCAGTTGCGGTGATCATATTTATACGCGTCCAAACGACGATGGACACGATCGATTCGACGATCGACACGGTCGATTCGACGTTTGATGAGCTGGACATCGAATCCATGAACGCCTCAATCATCGCCTTCAACGAAGCGTCCGCGAAGATCGAAGGGTTGGATGCGTCGATCATCAACGATTCGGTCGCATCACTGAACGAAGCCGCGAAGACCTTCAGCAAGATCGACACCGAGCAGATCAACGAATTGACGGAGTCGCTGAACAACTCGGCCCGGTCGATCGAGAAGATCACCGAAAAGCTCGCAAACCCTTTCTCGTAGGACGAGGCTCGCTAAATGTTCCTCTACACGAGATTTTCGCAAGATTTTTCCCGTCACATCCGATAACTCCTGCCGCTTGTATGCTATTCGTCGGTATTGTCGAATACTTGTTGTTCTTCCGGTGCGAATTATCCGTATGCTTAAGCAAAAAGGAGTTCGTATGGCCGGGTATATTTCGCGAGGAGGCGTTTGCGCAACGCAGTCGATCCTTCTGCACTCAAGATCTTATATACGAATTCGATTGCGTTCCGTCGACTTTCTTTCGGACATCGAGTTTGTCGACGACCGCACCGAAGAAGTCCTGCGGATGATTCTGCGCGAATTGATCTGTTTTCGAAGAGAACCCGGTCCGATCCGGGACTGTCCGTGTGAAGTGTCAATGAGCGATCCGTTTCTTGAATGGTTCGCTCTGATACTCGGGAATGTCTACACCGACCGTTCTCTCCCGCTTGACGGTTCAAGCGGATCGGATCTGAAATACGCGTTTGCCTTGCGGGTGCTTCGACTGTCGACAAGTGATTCTTCAGTCGCGGGATCCGGCTCAAAGGAGGCGGATCTGCTCTTGCCTCCGCTGTGGCGTCTCGGAATCTCCGGTGAACCGGTCGAATGCGCTTCGGAGACACGATCATTTTCGCAAACTACGGATCGGCCGAACGGGCCGGGACGACGGGCGCTCCTATCCGGAACAGACGCCGTGAGCGATGGTCCCGGTTTGTGCCTCCTGCGTATGCGGCCCTCCGGCTCGTTTAGCGGGACCGTACTGAGCCGCTCCGAGGCAACGGGGTTTTCTCCGGTCATACGGAAGCCCTCTGCGGTTTTCGCGGAGCGGATGAGTGGCCGATAAAGAGTTTCTTAAATATATAGGGGCTGTTGCTTCCTGAACAAAGGTTCATTCCGCAACAGCCCCCGGATTCTTTGGAACGGAGTTAATTACTTGACTTCGACCTCGGCGCCGGCTTCTTTGAGCTTGGCGGCAACAGCCTCCGCATCTTCCTTGGAAACGTTCTCTTTGATTGCCTTCGGGGCTCCGTCAACCAGACCCTTGGACTCGGTCAGACCCAATCCGGTAATCTCACGAACGACCTTGATGACGGCGATTTTAGCCGCACCGGCGCTCTTCAGGACAACCGTAAATTCAGTCTGCTCGACTTCGGCAGGACCTGCGGTTTCACCGCCTGCGGGAGCGGCAACTGCCATAGCGGCGGCGGATACGCCGAACGCTTCTTCAATACTCTTCTCAAGCTCAAAGAGCTCCAGGACGGAAAGGGACTTCACTTCTTCCAGAATCTTCTCGATTTTTTCACTGGCCATTTTTTCTTCCTCCATAGGTTTGCCGTGTCCCGGCTGATTTTTCTCTTACTGATTACTCTTTGGTTTCTTTTGTCTCTGCGACCGGTTCAGCCGTGACAGCTTCGACGGGTTCCGCCGTTTTCTCTTCCGCGGCTTCTGCCTTAACTTCTTCGGCTTCTGCCTTCACTTCTTCGGCTTTCACTTCTTCAGCTGCAGCCTCGGCTTTCGCCTCAGGCTTGGCTTCGATCGTGCCTTCCGAAAGTTTCTCGGCGGCAGCCTTGAGAAGCATGGCGAGCTTGGTCATCGGGAACAGCAGACCGTAAGCGATCTGTCCGTAAATGACTTCCTTGCCGGGGATCTTGGCGAGCGTCTTGATTTCATCCGGGGAAGCAACCTTCCCATCGATGATGCCGCCCTTCAGTTTCAGCTTGTCGAACTTGTCCGCGTATTGCTTCAGGATCTTTGCCGGCGTGATCGCATCATCTGTCGAATAAGCGATCGCGGTCGGTCCCTTCAGGATGTCCTCGACTCCGGGAACGCCCAACTCCTTGAAAACCAGTGTTGCAGTCGTATTCTTGACGACCTTGTACGAAACATTGTTTTTCCGAAGTTCGGCACGCATCTCGGTGTCGGTGGATACCTTGAGGCCGCGAGCGTCCGCGAAAACAAACGACTGCGCCTTCCGATAGTCCGTAACGAGTTCGGCAACCATCTTCTTCTTGGTGTCAAGAATTCTTTGACTTGGCATTCGTGTGCACCTCCTTGTCCAAATATAAATACCCCTCGCGCAGGATGACACGAGGGGTACGGCTTTCATTCGCTCCGTCGGAGTTTACTGAAAAAACCACCTCGGCGGGACGTCCGAATCGTTTGCGGCCCGAAGGCCTCCCGCTGTCTCTGGCGTGGCTATTTATTCAATTGTTTCGTCTTTGCGGACCCAAACCCCGAGGCTTCGGCTCCGGCGGGACGAGCGCCACTTACGTCATCGACACTGGATCCGACGGTGATCAGATCTTCGCCGAGTTCACCCGGATTCCGGGGCCCATCGTCGAAGCGAGGGATACGTTCTTCAGGTACTGACCCTTGGCCGCTACAGGCTTCGCCTTGATGATAGCGTCCATAATGGTCTTGAAGTTCTCCTCAAGCTTCTC
>JAAYIQ010000070.1 GCA_012523365.1 Clostridiaceae bacterium | reverse complement strand
CGTATACGAAATACGATTTCGACCTCGTGTTGTCCGGCCACGCACACGGCGGGCAGATCCGGATCCCGGGCCTGATCAACGGCTTATATGCGCCGAATCAGGGCTGGTTTCCGAAGTATGCCGGAGGGCGGTACGAGGGAAACGGCACCGTCATGATCGTCGGAAGAGGACTTGCGAATAACGGTGGGGCAGTCCCGAGGATATTCAATCCGCCGGAGCTCGTGGTGGTGGATATTGAAGGGGCGGAGGTATAGACATAACACAATATATGCAAGAAATCATTGTGCATGTTGCATAAAATTCAAAGTTTAGGCAAATTGCTGCCATAAATCCCCATAAATCTGCAAGAATCGGTTTGACGCCCTCTTTTTTGACTCGTATAATTGACTCGGAAGAGTCCGTTATATGAGCAAGGAGGAACACATGGTCAAGGCAATTGTCGGCGCGAACTGGGGCGACGAAGGCAAGGGAAAGATCACCGACATGTTCGCGGCGAACGCGGATATCGTTATTCGGTTCCAGGGAGGCGCGAACGCGGGCCACACGATCATCAACGAGTACGGCAAATTCGCGCTTCATCAACTTCCGTCCGGTGCTTTTCACGAGAAGGTCACGAACATCATCGGGAACGGAGTCGCCTTGAATGTCCCGAAGCTTCGCGAGGAGATCGGGAAACTGACGGACGGCGGAGTTCCCGCGCCGAACCTATTGGTTTCCGATCGCACCCAGGTCGTCATGTCCTATCATATTCTTTTCGATCAATACGAGGAGGAGCGAAGAGGCGGGAAGGCCTTCGGCTCGACCAAGTCGGGTATCGCTCCTTTTTATTCGGATAAATACGCGAAAATCGGTATCCAGGTCAACCTGCTTTTCGAGCCGGAAGTGCTTCGGGCGCATCTGGAGTCGATCCTGCCGATCAAAAACGCGCTGATCGTCCACCTTTATAACAAGCCGCCGCTCGATCTCGAGGAGATCTATCGCGAGGCGCTCTCCTATGGCGAATGGCTCAAGCCTTACGTCGCGGACGTCTCGACTTTTCTTTCCGACGCGATCCGCGACGGTAGGAAGATCCTCTTGGAAGGCCAGCTCGGCTCGATGAAGGACCCGGACCACGGCATTTATCCGATGGTGACCTCATCGTCGACGCTCGCCGGTTACGGCGCGGTCGGCGCCGGTATCCCTCCTTATGAGATCCGCGACATCGTCGCGGTCGTTAAAGCCTATTCCTCCGCGGTCGGCGCCGGAGCCTTCACCAGTGAGATTTTCGACGCGGAAGCCGACGAGCTGAGAAGAAGGGGCGGAGACGCCGGCGAATACGGCGCGACGACCGGACGCCCGCGCCGGATGGGTTGGTTTGACTGTGTCGCCTCGCGTTACGGCTGTCGCGTCCAGGGCGCGACCGAAGTCGCCCTAACCGCGATCGACTGCCTCAGTTATCTTTCCGAGATTCCCGTCTGCGTCGCCTACGATATCGACGGGCAAATCACGCGCGACTTCCCGAACCCCTCCAAACTGGAGCGGGCAAAGCCGGTCCTGCAAACCCTCCCCGGCTGGAAAACCGATATCCGCGGCGTGAAGTCCTTCGACGCGCTCCCGCAGGAAGCCAAGGACTATATCCTTCTCATCGAAAAGGAACTCGGCGTCCAAATCACGATCGTCTCGACCGGCCCGAAGCGCGAGGAACTGATTTTCCGGGCGCCCGGCGCAAACTAGAGCCACTGGATCACACAAGCAGAGGGCCTGCGCGGATGGCTTTTCGAACGCCCGGCGCAAACTGGAAAAGATGAGGTCACGGATCGTGACCTCAAGAGGATTGAAGATCATTCACGCTCCCGGCCCCGGTGTCGGGAATCGCTTTTCGGAGGGAAACAAATGGAGCACGAGAAGGTCCTCGAGCAGGAGAAGATCCTGGAGCACGAGAAGGTCCTCGAACAGGAGAAGATCCTCGAACACGAGAAGGTCCTGGAACAGAAGAAGATCCTCGAACACGAGAAGGTCCTGGTCCTCGATTTCGGAGGACAGTACAATCAGCTCATCGCGCGGCGCGTCCGCGAGCAAAACGTCTATGCCGAGATCCTTCCGTATACGGT
>JAAYIQ010000069.1 GCA_012523365.1 Clostridiaceae bacterium | reverse complement strand
GTGATCTCGATCCGATTCCCCTCCGGATCGAGCACGACGCTCTCGTAATAGCCGTCGCCGGTCACCCGCGGACGACTCGCGATGAGAAACCCGTCTGCCTCCAGGCGCTCGGTCAGGGCATCGACAGCCTCGCGGCCTCCGACCGAAAAGGCGATATGCGTCAGTCCGGCCGCAAAGTCATCTCGTGCGTCGCTTCGGACCTCCGGCCGACTCATGATCTCCAATCGGGCTCCGCCCGAAAAATCAATGAAATAGGTCGCCAGCGCCGTTCGGGGATTCTCGTATTTCCGGTTCGAGGTCCCACCGAAATAATGCAAGTAGAAATCCCGTACCGCTTCCAAATCACGAGCATACAGGGCGATGTGACTGATCTTCATTGCTCATCCTCCGTTTTCTTTCCGCCGATGTCCGGTCGATCCGACGCCCAAACGTCGATTGTTCTTACCTCGGCTCATCCCGTCGTTTATGGTTTCCTGTACGTCGTCCGATATCCGTAGAACGAGGTAGCCGGTTTCCGGGCAACCTCGATTTTCTGAAGAACAACCCCTGCATCAAGGGGAATGAACCGAACCGTGTGAGGCCCCTTATCCAGATCGACGGTCACTTCGGATCGACGCGAGTTATCCAACACGTATCGGCACCAATTGGGGTCATCCGGGTTACCGGCCGCAAATCCCTTCGGCAGAGTATCAATAACGATCGGTGCTTTTTCGTCGATTGAAACAGCGATCCGTAAGCCTTCTCCCTTTCTTGGATTATTCGTCGGCGCGATGTAGGCCGTAACTGCATATCGGCCGGGATGGATGATGAAAATATCATATTCCAGACTTGGCGCTCGCTCCGTTGTCTCGAAAAACATATCGCTCGGTAAAAACTTCATCGAAACTCCCGTCTTTCCGTAGTTTTCGATCCGGACCCACTCCGATCCCTCGGGCTCCGACTTACGCACGAAAGCGTCGCAAGGTATGCTGACGACACCGGCCGTCTCGGGAAAAGCCCCGGGAGCGACCTCTGACAGATCATATTTTTCTGCCGCAACAGACAGCTCAACGGATCCTCCCGCCAATCCGATCGTCACCACACCGCTTCCCCGATCATGGATTGCCTGCCAGAGGACGCCGACCTCGATCTCCGTGAGCTCGGGGGCGATTTTACGCTCCGAAAGAATGATCCAGTCCTCCGATGCCCGAAGCTTCGCGCATACCGGATCCGTACCGGTAGAAAGAAGAAGAATACGACGTTTCGGATTCTCGACGCTCGGGATCTCAGGAACTTCAAGCAAACCCTCTGAAGCGGTTTGCCCGTTCTCGAAAAGGCAGACGATCGTTTGTCCGTTCTCCGGAAGCAATAATTCCTCCGGGCTCGGATACTCGGAACCCTCGTCATTCCAATTCCGAAAAGATACGTGTTTGGAAGACATCATATGCCGCCATTTCCCGCCCGACATTTCCTCGTTATACCTGTGTGTCAAATCCCGGTCTTCGGCGATGCAGGCGAGAATCTTTTCGCGAAGGACATTGGCATAACTGACCTTCATCTTATAAAAACGCTCGTGCATCCCGGTAAAGATCATCATCTTCCGAAGATTCGCGGAGGCGAGCGCCGGAAATTCGGCAAGTCCGAAGAACGCGTCTTTTCGTTCCGGTGGGATCTCCTTAGATACGCGCTTGACCTTATCGATCAAGTCCTCCGCGCGCGTTAATTCCGAGCGGGCTTCATTATTTCCCGAGAAATGAAAAGTGTCCTTATGAACTGCCTCCGGGCGCCGATCCCCGTTCATGCGCGTGTATTCATTCAGGACCTCCGCGATCGTATTCAGCGCTTTCGGATCGACAAATCCTCCGAATAGCTCGTCGACCCACTTTTCGAGAAATTCTCCGGTCCGATTCGGCTCCTTCCAATACTGATAATCGAAGGCCAGATTCATAAAATACGATAATGGCAGTTCGCACGGGCGCAGATCGCCGACGTTTACGACCCACAAGTCGCGGATACCATATGTGTGCGCCGCCGTCAACTGCTCCCACGCCTTAGTGATCGGCGTCGAGTTGACCCATTCGTAGGAGATCGGGCCGCCGTGATAATCGAAATGATAATAAATGCCCCAGCCGGCCTTGCGGTCGCGCTT
>JAAYIQ010000068.1 GCA_012523365.1 Clostridiaceae bacterium | reverse complement strand
TCTGGATCGGCCCGGATCCCGGATCGCCGTGTGGTATATGTAACCGCGTCTGCCGTCATGACCGCACATCAAGACTCCGACGATGCGCCCGTCCGCTTCGGCAATAAAACTGGTATCCGGGTTTCTTCCGAGAAATCGCTCAACACCTTCTCTCGAGTCCTCGATCGCCCGAACTCCTGATTTTGCGGTTTGCAGCCACATCTCAAACGCTTCGTCATAATCGTCCATTGTCATCTTTCTGATAATCATAACGCACCTCCGGCCTAAAGTGTCTGAATTAAGTATACTCCGATACTCTTCTTCTTCAATATGATGATCACCGCATGCCTTGACATCTGTCTCAAATTGCATGCCGGAAACCTCGATCTCGCCTTTCGGTTTCCGGTCAATCATGGTCCGTCGCCCTGTCGTTAATGCAATTTCTTGCCGTGTATATTTCGTAATCGATGTCAGATTCGAAAATTTCTCCGATCAAGATATTCCTTCATACAGCCTGCCAAAGGACGTCTACAATTAAATTGCAGCGAATTTTTCAGCAACATGCATGATTTGATTTTGCAACTTCACTCATTATTTATTTCATTTTTTCAGAAAAAGCTCTTCCCTTTTGCCAAGCCCGGCTTTATAATGAACTCAGACCGGGATAAGGAAGTCGAGGTCATCGATCCTTTCCCGATCGCTGTAAATTCGGAGGGAGAGATACGTCGATGAAAAATGCTTATCTGAAAAGAGTCTATGATAAGGTTCGGGATAGAGATCCGAACGAGACCGAATTCCTTCAGGCGGTCAAGGAGGTTCTGGAGTCTATTGAGCCGGCCGTTGAGCGTAATCCCGATTTTGAAAAGAACGGGATCATTGAGAGACTGGTCGAACCGGAACGCGTTATATCCTTCCGTGTCGCTTGGGTCGACGATCGCGGAAAGGTTCAGGTAAACCGCGGATACCGCGTCCAGTTCAACTCGGCCATCGGTCCTTATAAGGGCGGTCTTCGCCTGCACCCTTCCGTTAATTTGTCCGTCATTAAATTTCTAGGTTTCGAACAATGCTTCAAGAATTCCCTGACCGGCTTGCCGATTGGCGGTGGTAAGGGAGGCAGTGATTTTGATCCGAAGGGCAAAAGCGACGCTGAGGTAATGCGGTTTTGCCAAAGTTTCATGACGGAGCTTTCCAGACATATCGGTCAGTTTACCGATGTTCCCGCCGGTGATATCGGCGTAGGAGCCAGAGAGATCGGATATATGTACGGTCAGTACAAGCGTCTGCGTAACGAATTTACCGGGGTTCTGACCGGAAAAGGTATCCCGTACGGCGGATCACTTGCCAGAACCGAGGCGACCGGATACGGACTTCTATACTTTGTAAACGAGATGGTTCAGGCCAGAGGCGAGTCCATGGTCGGCAAAACCGTCGTTATTTCGGGAAGCGGAAACGTCGCTCTTTACGCTGCGGAGAAAGCCTACGCGCTCGGAGCCAAGCCGGTCACGTTGTCCGACTCCAACGGATACATCTATGATCCCGCCGGGATCAATCTAGATATCGCCAAGGACATCAAGGAAGTACGACGCGCGAGAATCAGCGAATACACCAAGGAAGTCCCGGGGTCCGAGTACCATGAAGGTCGCGGAGTTTGGTCCGTCAAGTGCGATATCGCTCTTCCTTGCGCAACGCAGAACGAGCTGAACGAAGAGGATGCGCAGACCCTGATTAATAACGGATGCAAATATGTCGGAGAAGGCGCGAATATGCCCAGCACACCGGAAGCCGTTGAGCTTTTCAAGGCAAATAAAGTATACTTCGCTCCCGGAAAAGCGGCCAACGCCGGCGGTGTCGCAACATCAGCCCTGGAAATGTCTCAGAACTCCATGCGTCTCTCCTGGACCTTCGAGGAGGTTGACGAGAAGCTTCATCAAATCATGAAAAATATATTCAAGAACGCGACAGATGCCGCAAAAGAATACGGAGATCCCGAGAACCTGGTCCTTGGGGCAAATATCGCAGGCATGTTGAAAGTCGCGGAAGCCATGACCGCACAAGGCATCGCCTACTGATTCCACATTTCCTTCGAAATGCAAAACACCCGCTCGAAAGACGCGGGTGTTTTGTTGTTACGGGTTAAGGGTTTAGGGTTACGGGTCCAGACAAAAATCCTCAACATTCACGCATTCCACGCCGTTAAAGGTAAATCGTACAATCCACGGCTTCAGGTTCCGAACCCTCATAAATTCCTTAATTCCGAAATTCTTCGTATAATACCTGAGAACCGTGCCCAAAGCGTTCTCATGCGTTCCGACTACGACTTTACGATTCATATGCTTCAGTAAAAGCATGTTCGTCGCTGCGATCGTCCGGTCCTGAACGGTCTGGAGACACTCTCCGTTTCTTCTGCGGTACAAAAAATCCGTCCATTGCCTTTGAAGGAAATCCTCGTAATCGCTTATCCACTCGTCGTCAATCTTTCTTTCCCTGAAATCTTTCTCCAGGTAAATCGTCTTGCTGTGACGATCAGCCAACGGCTTGACGGTCTCGATAGCTCTGCGGTAAGGGCTCGAATATACATAATCAATCGGCTCATCCCGGAAAAAATCAGACAACTTAATGCTGTCGGATCTTCCCTTGGGGGTAAGCGGCCGTTGCAACTCGTCCTTCTGGTTCAAGTCCGGCTCCGCATGGCGAACAAAATATATTGTAGTCACTTGTCCCTCCCATCCGGCGCGAATCACGTCTGCTAATCGAAACAGGAGTCACCGACCAAGCCGAAAGCATTCGGCACGAAAAGTTCTTCATATGCCTTGTGAGATCAAGATTTGCGATGAAGAAGAATCCTTTCGGGCGATGTCAATCTCTCTTTATATTATAGAGCAGAATTTGAAAAAATCAACGTTCCTTGCTTCCTTTGAAAGGCTCAAAACCACACACCGATAAATACTAAGCGGTTGTAACCTGGTTCCTGCCCGCTTCCTTACTCATATACAAAAGATCGTCCGCGCGCTTCATCACCGACTCCGTCGAATCGTCAGCACGAACCATAGTAGCCCCGATCGATATCGTCACCTTAAGCTTCTCTCCGCCGGATGAGATCCCCGTATTCTCTACGATACTGCGCATCGCGTCCGCGATAACATACATGTTTTGCTCATTGGTTCCGGGGAGAACCGCGACAAATTCTTCTCCGCCGAATCGCCCGAAAAGGTCCGAGGAACGAATCATCAAGGAGCAGGCCTTGCCGACCATGCAGATCACTTCGTCTCCTAATTCGTGTCCGTAATTATCATTGAAGAGCTTGAAGTGGTCGATGTCCAGGAACATAACGCAAAAAGGAACTCCGCGTTTCCGGTAATCGTCCATGCGCGCCTTGATAAATTCCTCGATATATCTGCGATTATATAGTCCGGTCAACTTGTCGGTAAACGCAAGTTCTTTATATTGCTCTGCCTGATCCTCGATTTGCTGACGCACGCTGACGTCGATGAAAACCTCCATGACGCCGAGTATCTTTGTGAATTTCTTAATGGGAACCGTTCGCAGAAGAACCGGAACACGATGCCCGTCCCGATGACGGACGGACACTTCCTGCTCGCGAATCTTCCCGTCGAGCATGGACATTTTTAACGCGGTACGCTCGGAAGTAATCGTTTCTCCGTTCTGATCGACGGGCCGAAGAATGCTCTCGGTGGAAATTCTTCCGACGATCTCCGATGCCGGAATACCGGTTATGCGTTCGGCGCTTTCATTCCAATACGTGACATTGAACTTGCGGTCAATGAAGTAAATTCCTTCGTGCACATAGTCCATCATGGCACGGAACAACTCGCCATCCGTCATTTTACCGGCATCGAGAGGATGCAAAATCGAACTGTCCATTACTCTCCCAATACCCCCGTCAAGTTTCGTGAAACAAAGAAAAACAGTTCCGACAGCGACAGCGAACTGATATCACAAAGCCTTCGGCTTCATCTGATTTCCTGTCCAAGTCATAGCGAAACGCTTATTCACAACCGAGCAACTTGTTGATAATTATATCACAATTCGGCATGATCGGCACATCAGGCTTCCCTCATTTATTCCTCGCTCCCGAATCATCGAATAAACGGATTCCGTCCGTGCGGAGACCCGCCCCAAGCGACCGGATCTTCTTGTAACCCAACGATCCAGATGTTAAAATACTTCTACACAATCGAAACGGAGATTACCTCGGATGAATGACATTTCTCTAAGGATTTCGGATCTCAAACACCAAAGAGACGCGGTGATCCTGGCTCATTATTACGTTGACGGAGCCGTTCAGGATATAGCGGACTACGTCGGCGATTCTTATTACCTGAGCAGAGTCGCCAAAGAATCTCCTCACCCGGTGATTGTTTATGCCGGAGTTCGATTCATGGCGGAGAGCGCCAAGATCATGAGCCCCGAGAAAACAATCCTCATGCCCGACCCCTCTGCGAGTTGTCCGATGGCTCATATGGTCAACGAGAAAGACATTCTTGCCGTCCGTGCCCGCCACGAGGATTTGACCGTGGTCTGTTATATCAACTCAACGACTCTCGTCAAAGCTTATTCTGACGTTTGCGTCACCTCCTCGAACGCGGTTAAAGTGGTGTCGAAACTCTCGTCGAGACATATACTCTTCATTCCCGATCGGAATCTCGGCAGTTATATCGCCGGTTTCTTCCCGGACAAAAGTTTTCTCTTTCTGGACGGTTTCTGCCCGATCCACAACATTATTTCTGCGAATGCCGTACGCAACCTGTTATCCTCCTACCCGGAGGCGAAGGTGCTCGCGCATCCGGAGTGCCGGCGGGAAGTTTTGGAATTAGCCGATTATGTGGGCAGCACCTCCGGCATCATTTACGAGGCGGCACGATCGGATGTGAGCACTTTTATCGTATGTACCGAAGAAGGAGTCCGGCATCAGTTGATGAAGGATAATCCGTCCAAGACCTTTCATTTCCCGGTTTCCGCGCCGATTTGTCCGGACATGAAGAAAATCACGCTTGATAATCTCGCCGCATCCATGGAGCATATGAGTCATCCGATTGAGATTGACGAGAATATCCGACAGAAGGCGCTGGGTTCGCTGATCAAAATGCATGAATTGGCAGGATAACAAGATGTGTGACAATCACTCCATTACCGCGGACGTCGTCATCGTCGGCACAGGAGCCGCAGGTATTTTTTGCGCGCTCAATCTTCCCGATACTCTCTCGGTCCACATGATTACGAAAGATACGCTCGAGAACAGCGCTTCCTACCTGGCTCAGGGCGGTATCGCGGCAATGAAGGACGCGGAAGATTACGACGATTATTTTGAGGACACGCTTCGCGCCGGTCACTATGAAAATTCCAGAAAAGCGGTCGATACCATGATCCGCCAGTCTCCCCTGATTATCCAGGAGCTTTTGGCCTATCACGTTAATTTTGACCGGGCGGGCGAAGAACTTTCCCTTACCAAGGAAGGCGGGCACTCACAATCCAGAATTCTTCATCATGATGATATAACCGGAAAGGAAATAACGACAAAACTGCTGACGGGTCTTCGCAAAAAAAATAACATCACCATCACCGAGTATTCCCGAATGGTTGATATTATTGAAGACAATCATATCTGCCGGGGGATCGTCGCTTTGGATCGCGAAGGAAAACCCTATGTAATACAGGGCAAGGTAGTTGTTCTCGCGACCGGCGGTCTCGGCGGGCTTTTCAAACATTCGACCGCGTTTGCCCATATTACCGGAGACTCGCTCGCGATCGCGGCGAACCATCATATCCAACTGAAAGATATCAACTATATTCAAATTCATCCGACCGCCCTTTATTCCACCAAGCCCGGGCGTCGTTTCCTGATTTCCGAGGCCGTTCGCGGAGAGGGAGCCTATCTGTTAAACGCGGCGATGGAGCGATTCACGGACGAGCTTCAACCCCGGGATATCGTGACGGCAGCGATCCGCGAACAGATGGAAAAGGACGGCAAAGAGTATGTGTATCTCTCGCTGACTCATCTCGATCCGGATAAGGTTCGCAACCGCTTCCCGAACATATACAAGCACTGCCTGAAACGAGGATACGATCTGACCATGGAACCGATTCCCGTCACTCCGGCACAACATTACTTTATGGGCGGCATTGAGGTTGACCTGAAGGGACGGACGTCGATGAATAACCTTTACGCCATCGGCGAAACCAGTTGCACCGGGGTCCACGGCAAGAACCGTCTCGGAAGTAACTCCCTTCTGGAAAGCCTGGTATTTGCCAAACGCGCGGCGATGGATATCTCTCAGAATATCCCTTATACGCCGATTGAAGAAACAGAGGTCGATCTGTCCGAATACGCCGGCCGGGATTTTGACGAGGAGTACCGCGCCATCGTTTTGGAGGAGATCAAAAGAAGGGACAGAGATTTTTATGAACAATGGATTGAGCCTGTCGATCACGGCGGATGACTGTATACGGAGCGCCATTCACGAAGACATTACCAGCGAAGATATTTCCACTCAATCGGTCATGCCCGGAGCGGTCGCAGTACATGCCGACTTACTCTGCAAACAAGACGGTATCGTATGCGGTCTGACCGTTTTCGAACGTGTGTTCAAAATTCTGGACGAGAAAGTGATTTTTACTCCGTATTTTCAAGACGGCGATCGCGTTCGCTCGGGCGATAAGGTCGGTGTTCTGGCCGGAGACGGCCGGGTGATCCTGTCCGGCGAGAGGACCGCTCTGAATTTTCTTCAGAGAATGAGCGGGATCGCGACACTGACCCGGTCGATGGCGGACGAGCTTCAGGGTTTTTCGACGCGCCTTTTGGATACGCGCAAGACGACGCCGAACATGCGGCTTTTCGAGAAGTATGCGGTTCGGGTCGGCGGTGGTTATAACCATCGTTATAACCTGTCCGACGGTGTTCTTCTCAAAGACAATCATATCGGCGCGGCAGGCTCGGTTGCCGAAGCAATCCGCATGGCTCGCGAGTACGCGCCTTTTGTCCGGAAAATCGAAATCGAAACCGAGAATCTCGATATGGTACGGGAAGCCCTCGAAGCCGGAGCCGACATCATCATGTTGGACAACATGAACGACGAGACCGTTGCGGAAGCGGTTCACCTGATCAGCGGGCGCGCGGCTACCGAGGTATCGGGTAACGTAACCCGGGAACGGCTTCGCAAGCTTGCGGGGCTCGGAGTTGATTATGTCTCGGTCGGTGCCTTGACGCATTCGGCTCAGATACTGGATTTCTCACTTAAGAATCTCACGCCGATCCACTGACGCTCCTTAGCGGAAAGGGAGTTTAATGAACATTCTGATCGAAAAAATCAAGGAGATCCTGCTTTCGGTACTTCCGATTCTTTTGATCGTCGTCGTTTCGGGATTCACCTTTGTTTCGTTCAGCGGAGCGGAGGTGATTCGCTTTTCTCTCGGATCCGTCCTGGTCATCACCGGACTCGCGCTATTCTTGATCGGCGTAGAAATCGGGATCACACCGATCGGAAGATTTCTGGGTACGAAGCTTACCCGGTCCGGAAAACTTTGGAAACTGGCTGTTTTTTCGGTACTCCTGTCGTTTCTCGTATCGATCGCAGAACCGGACCTTCATATCCTGGCCGGCCAGGCCGAGTCCATTTCCGGGGGAATGATCAACCGATACTTACTGGTAATTGTCGTTTCTTCCGGCATCGGTCTCCTGTTTTCGATCGGAATGATTCGTATCGTAAAAAATATTCCGATCGCCTTTTTAATGATCATTCTTTACACCATAGTTTTCGGAGTTGCGGTATTCTCTTCGCCCGAGTTTCTGTCGATCGCTTTTGATGCTTCGGGAGCTACGACCGGAGCCCTCGCGGTGCCGGTGATCCTCGCACTGTCTCTGGGCGCGTCCGCCCTCAAGAAGGACCGGAAAGCATCCGAGAAAGACAGTTTCGGTCTCGTCGGAATCTCCTCGGTCGGCCCGATCCTGGCCGTGTTGATCATCGGAATCATCCTGCGCCCGGTACAGGCCGCCGGCGATTCACCCGCGGCGACTCTTTCCGAGAAGTCCATTCTTTCACCTTTCTTTTCGACAATTTCAACGGTCGCCGTCGAAACCTTCGTTTCGCTTTTTCCGATCACGTTGATATTCGTCGTACTGTCCCGATTCGGAAAAGACATCACTCCCCGAATCCGAAGAAGAGCCCTGAAGGGCGTCCTTTACTCGTACATCGGGCTGACCTTATTTCTGACCGGCGTTCATGCCGGATTTATGGATGTCGGTAAGAAGATCGGACAAGCCTCGGCATCCTCGAATACGCTGCTTCCGCTATATTTCACGGCGTTCATACTCGGTTTCGTCACGGTTCTCGCGGAGCCTGCCGTGCATGTTTTAACTTCGGATATCGAGCAGGTCACCGGCGGATTCGTTCGCAAGAAAGCCGTCTTCGCGGCCCTCTCGATCGGTGTCGCACTCGCCGTATTCTTTTCCGCCGTCCGCATCACGGTCCCATCGGTTCGCCTGTGGCATTTTCTTCTGCCCGGCTTTATCATCAGCCTTGCACTCACCTTGTTCGTACCGAAAATGTTTGTCGGCATGGCCTTTGACGCGGGAGGAGTCGCGTCCGGTCCGATGACGGCGACATTTATACTGGCCTTCACATCCGGAGCCGCGGAAGCAATCGAGGGGGCCAACCCTTTGGCAGACGGATTCGGAATGATCGCAATGGTCGCGATGATGCCGATCATTACGATTCAAATTCTCGGCGCGCTCTTCAAAATCAAGACGCGAAAAGGAGGAATACAGAATGTCTCCTGATATGTTACGGTCTCCGGATTTCTCCGTATTAGCGGTTGTGGTCAACTGCGGCCAGGCCGGACGGGCAATGAAAATCGCTCGGTCTTCGGGCATAACCGGAGGCACCGTTATTCCCGTGAAAGGATTTTGCGGCGGTCCGATTCTCCGTGCTCTGGACTTGTGTGAGCGCAACATGGAAGCCGTCATCATGCTTTCGGAGAGAAATACGATCAAAGAAGCAATCCGGAATCTCGACGAGGTTTTCGCCTTCGCGAAGCCGCACCGCGGTTTCGCTTTTTGCGTCCCCGTCGTCTCGGTATATGGGATGCATTCTCATCTGGATGCATGTTCCGGTGAAACAGAAAGGATGAACAATATGAAGTATCGCGCAATCTTTACGATCGTTGACCGCGGAAACGGCGAATCGGTCATCGACTCCGCCAAAACGGCCGGTGCCAAAGGCGGCACGATTTTCTCCGGGAGAGGCTCGGGTATTCACGAAACCGAGAAACTCTTTTCGATGGAAATCGAACCCGAAAAGGAGATCGTTCTGATCATCTCTGATGAAGATACGGCAACATTCATCGTCGAGGCGATCCGGAGAGACATGAAAATTGACGAGCCGGGCAAGGGAATTGTCTATGTTCAGCCCGTCAGCGATATCGTCGGAGTGGTCGGACTGGAATAAGCCGACGCCATCGCGGTTCAAGCCTTATCGGTATTCCACCACGGTTTGTCCGCGATACTCGAATAATAACGATGGATCGGCACCACGGACCGCCCTCTTATTTCAAAGACCTCCCATATGACGCCTTCGCCGCCCGAGGGTACATAAAACGACTGGATCAATCCGTTTTCGGAATACACCTGTACCAATGCGCCGGATCGGGACATTGCCGTCGAAAATGTTTCTCCGACGATGCAATGCGTGAAATCCGTAACATAATATTTATAAGACCCTTCACTGATGGCCGAGACGGTTACCGTTTCCGGGCCGAATCCCTTTATTGCGTCCACATCCAACCGGTTTCCGAGAGGATCTTCCCGGCTTCTGAACCATATATGCGCTTCACCCGAACTTTCCGGACCGGAGAAAGGCGTAAATAAGTGCGCGTCCAAGTCTGCAGGTTCCGCCCCCCACGAAAGGACCACCCGAAAATCGCCCTTGTTCAGTGTCGGAGAAAGAAAATACCTGAGCGGAGCGCATTCGGCATACGAGTAGAGGTTAAATCGAGAGCTTTCGTATCCGTCCGCGATAATTTCCGCCGTGTAAGCCCCCGACGGCAAAAACGCCTCGCAAACCCCATTCAAATCGGTATATACGGTTTGAAGAACATTTCCGCTTACGTTTCCGACCCCTTCCCTCAAGCGAATCTCCGCTCTCGAGATCCGGAGCATTTCCGTGGCAAACTCATCTTCCGGATACACCTTCGATATCTCGACCGCATCGGCGACGACCATCCTCACGGAGTGGGTCTTGGCAGAGACGAGAAGCATTTTAACGGGTTCCGTGTGCATATCGACATCACGTCTCGACACATCCACCGAGTGTGCGTAAACCGAAACGAATCCCTCCGCCTCATAAAACAAGGCAAACCTCTGCGCTCCGGACGGAACGAATATCGTATATCTCCCGTCGGAATCCGTAACCGTTCGGTATAATTCGATCTCATTCATATCCGTCGCGACAAGCGCGACCGAAACATTTTCGAGCGGACTTCCCGTCTCATCGACTACACTGCCAAAAATTCGGCCGGTTTCGCGCTCGGCCAACACCGTAACGTAAGTTGAATATGCCCGGTTCAATATCTTCCGCTCCAGCTCATCGTATTCTCTTCTAGCGTCCTCTTCCGCTTCAGAATAAAGCGTTACGATATATTGCTGCTGCGTGTTGCTTTTTTCTTTCTCGCCGATCACGATGTCCCGGACACCACTGCCGGCCTCCACCGTTCTCCATTTCACCATGACATCGTCCCGAAAATAGTATCGGTCGCCGAAAATGTTCGGGGCCGCCGGCCGGCTCGGTGTATATGAAGTATCCCGGTGGACAAAGACAAAATTCAGCATCCCGTCATTTTCGAAATAGTACTCGGAGATTTCAAGTATGCTGTCCGGCAAATACTCGATGGAGACGATCTTGTTGACAATGCCCAAGGTCGGGCTGCGGTAGATTTCATACTCAATCACGTTGCCGGATGAGGTCTCCCGCATCTTTCTCTTGTCGATCCGATATGAATTGATCCGCCCGTCGTTCTCGATGTCGACGAAATCTTCGAGAGTGTAGAAGAGCGTCTTATCCCAAAAATAATCCGAATTGCGTTTCGCGGGCATAAAACGAATCTCTCCGATCTCGATTTCCGCAAATTCGGAGGATCGGTTATTGAGCCTCGCCGTCTCCTCAATGAGTTCGGAATCTTCCGCGGAAAGGCAGACGATCCGAATCGTTTCCGAAAGATAAGAGCCGTCGTCGGACGCAACTTCGATCACAGCCGAAGATCCGGGTTTACGCCCGATGACCGTACCGGTTCCGTCGATCTCAATATCCTCGGGATTCGAGCTCAGGTACCGTAACGAAACACCGGCGTCATATTTGAAAGCGCTTTTCAGGTCATACTTCTCTCCGGCGGTTAACTGAATTTGCCGGGAAGCAAAAATTACCGCCGGTTGGTCCGGCCGCACCGGTGCGCGGGTCGGATCGGATGACACGCAAGAAGACGGAACCGTGGTTTGAGTGACGGTGTTCGAGCGGTCCAACAAAGGTCTGCCGAACAGAAGCGCCAAAAAGGCAACGAGAAGAACCGCGGACAAGCTGATCAACGATATCGTCAGAGGGTCCGAAAAGCGCCGCTTCCGGACGTCCCGAAGCGAAGTCAGGAGCTCGGATTCTTTCTCTCCGGGCGCAAGTTCGTCCCTGCGTCGAGCGGATGGATCACCCGGATCTTCAGAGAAACTTTCTGCATCCGTTTCTTCAAAATCCTGCTCTGTCCCGCAGAACATGCAAAAAACGCTCTCATCGCTGATTTCCCGACCGCATTCTCTGCACAGCATGCTTTTATCCTCCGCTTCTCATCATATTTTACCTGAGGATCAAATGCAATTCATCAAAAAAAGAAGGCCGGTGTTGCCGGCCTTCCGAATGAAAGAAGATTAAAAAGGTTATTTCTTCTCACGTTTAAAACACATAAACCAGTCTAAGCAATACTTATCGTCCGATTTATCCTCCATGCGCTCTTTCGCTGTACCGCAAGAACCCGGAGTCGGGATAATCACATCGTCTCCAGGACGCCAATTCGCCGGTGTCGCGACCTGATCCTTGTCCGCCTTCTGAAGAGCGAGGATAATACGCTTGATCTCGTCAAAATTTCTTCCCAGTGACAAAGGATAGTAAAGAATCGTGCGAATCTTGCCGGTCGGATCAACAACAAACACGGCACGAACGGCCTGTGTATTCGATTGTCCGGGCTGGATCATTCCGAATTTCTTGGCGACATCCATGCGAATGTCTTCAATCAGGGGAAATTTCACCTCGACATTCTTCATGCCGTTCCACTCGAGTTCCTGAATCTTACGGAGCCAAGCGATATGGGCATAAAGAGAATCAACGGAAAGACCGACCAGTTCTGTGTTCAAAGCCTTGAATTCATCCGCCATCGTGGCAAAGGTCATGAATTCGGTCGTACAAACAGGTGTAAAGTCAGCGGGGTGAGAGAATAGAATTACCCAGCTGCCCTTGTAATCTTCCGGGAAATTGATGATTCCCTGGGTCGTTACAGCCGTAAATGACGGGGCGGGTTCTCCGATCAAAGGCATCGCGTTGCGTTCGTTCTCTTCCATAAAGCACCTCCATATATTGTTAATGATTTAAATTTGTAACGATTACAATTATAACAGGTTTTTTTGTTTTTTGTAAGTCCCTGTGAGTAAATTAATGAGAACAAGTTGTGAACACGGCGCTACTTGTCTTCACACACCTGACTCTTCAGGAACTGAAAAAGCTCCGGCCTCTCTCTCTGAAGCGCGACGGGCTTCCCGGATGAGGACAGAAAACAATGCTTGCTGAATCCCTGCGCGCAAACCGTCCCGCTCCCGGCGAGTAAAACTTCGTACTCCACGGTCATTCGAACGCCCGAAAAATGCCGGATCCGAACGGAGATTACGACTTCTTGCGGGAAGCGGACCATGCTGACATAGCGACAGCCGACTTCGGTCACCGGACACACAATCCCTTCGGCCTCCATCCGATCGTACCCGAATCCCGATTTTTCGAGAAAAAAGGTTCGCGCCTCTTCAAACCAACGTATATAATTGGAGTGGTGGGCAATTTGCATCTGATCCGTCTCATAGTATTGCACTTTGTGGATGTATTTTAGCATGTATGGTTTTCCTCCCCGTTCACCGAATCCGCGAGGACTTGCGACGACTCGAGCGCTGTGCCCCGATCCGGCAACTCCCCGTGAAGTAATAGTATAACAAACCCGCCTTACGGCGGAAAAGAGGATGCGGAAATGACAACAAATCATGTACAATCCCGAACGAGCGGACCGGACAAGGGCACCGCGCAAGTCTCCGATCCGATCAATTACCCGAACAGCGAAGCGTTTTACCGATACCTTTACAAGAACACACTTCGGGATAGGGGGGTCATCATTCTTATCCTTGCGGGGTTTAATCTCCTGCTTCTGATCCCGGACATATTGATGCTCAAATCCCCGGCCGCCAAAGTACTGGTGACCGTTCTGCGTCTTTTGCTTTCCGTAGGCATGGTCCTCTTTTATACCGTCCTTAAGCGAATCAAGAATTTCACGCATTACGCGCGTATGGTATCCGGCCTGGAGGCTTTTGCTGTCTTTGTTTTTTTATTCGCCCTTATGAATTATTCGAAGCCCGATTTTCTCATCCAGTCGATGGGAATGATTCTTCTGCTGTTTGTCATTTTCATGTTCCCCAATTACTGGCAGTATACCGTAGGGATAACCTTTCTATCCATCTGCCTTTTTCTGTTGATCTCGTCGTTCCGCATTGCGGATCTGACCTCTCAAACATTCGCGGCAGGTTCTGTATATGTCGTCGTTTCGGCGGTGCTGAGTGCCTTCGGCGCACGCGGCACCGAGCGATATCGCCTGCGTCACTTTTCTTCCATGGAAGCGCTCCGGGAGCTCAGCACGACCGATCCGCTCACCAAAACGTATAACCGTTCACGGTTAGAACAAGACGGAGAGAAATGGATTCGAATCTGTAAGGAACATCAACGGCCGTTAACGCTTGCTTTTTTGGATTTGGATAATCTCAAGTCGATAAATGATACATACGGACATATTGTCGGAGACCGGGTCTTGATCGAAACCGCTTCCCGCATACGCCGTTTTCTGGGTCAGCGCGATATCGTTTGCCGGTGGGGAGGCGATGAATTTGTCATTCTGATGCCGGGGTTGGATGCCGTCGGCGCCGTTCATATCGTCGAGCAGATACGAGACTCGTTAACCGAAGAGCCCTTTACCGGCGGAGTAATTACCTCCTGCAGTATCGGCATTGCGAACATGGATGAGGACTCCACCCTAAAGACTTTGATTTATAACGCGGACCAACGGATGTACAAAGCAAAGCAAAAAGGAAAGAACCGCATTGAATTTCGGAACTGATCGATTTTTAAGCGGCTTCGGGTCGGTTATATGACATCACAGGACAAGCACGCCAACGGGCCACGACTCATTCTGGCAAGCGCGTCTCCCCGGAGACGCGAGCTGCTCGCTCGTCTTGGCTTTCCGTTTTCCGCCGCGGAGGCGGATATCAACGAATCTCAAATTCTTTCGGAATCGCTTATAGGCGGAAACAGGGTCTCCGCCTATGAGACCGCCGAGAAGACCGCCATCCTATTGGCGGAAAAAAAGTCGCGTGCGATTCTCGATCATTTTCCGGATAAAGTTGTAATCGGGTCGGATACGGTGGTTGCTACCGAAGATTCTATTCTCGGCAAGCCTTCCTCTACTTCCGACTCGATCCGGATGTTGCGGGGTCTGTGCGGACGTGAGCACCGGGTGTTTACCGCCGTTTCGATTGTGTCCGACAAGATGCTAAGGATATTTTGTTCGCAAACCTCCGTCTTATTCCGTCCCCGTGACGCTTATCAGGATGCTCTGATCGAAAGATACGCGGCGTCGGGATCACCGCTTGACAAGGCCGGCGGTTACGGAATTCAGGACATCGGCGCCTTGTTGATCGCAAAGATAGACGGCGATTATTATACGGTCGTCGGACTGCCGCTTGCCGCGCTGGCACGCGAGTTGACTGCTTTCGGGTTTGACGCCAGCCAGCCGAACTTTGACGCCGGTCCGATTTTCGAATAGGAGGAGTACGATGCCGGGATTGATTCTTGAGGGAGGAACATTGCGGCCGATTTTCAGTGCCGGTGCGATGGATTGCCTGCTGGATCACGATATCATGTTTCCCTACTGCATCGGGGTATCAGCCGGCATCAGCAACGGCGTCTCCTATATCTCCCGACAAAAGGGCCGGAACCTCGATATCCTCAAGCTGTATCGACATGACAAACGCTATATCGGAAAGCGCAATCTCCTTACCTCACGGAGCCTCTTCGGCGTCGATTTTGTATTCGGAACGATACCGAACGAGCTTATTCCTTTTGATCGTGAGGCCTTCCTCCGACACGAGGGAACGGTATTGGCGGGCGTAACGAACGCCCTGACCGGAAAAGCCGAGTATTTGGATTGCAAGGAGATCGATGAGGAAAACACCATCCTTCGCGCAACATGCGCGATCCCGGGGGCTTTCCCTGCGGTGCATTGGAAAGGCAGTACATATTACGATGGAGGTATCGCGGATTCGATTCCGATCCGCAAGGCAATGGCCGACGGACAAGAGAAAAATCTGATCATTCTGACCCAACCCGCCGATTTTCGAAAAGCATACGCAAAGGAGTATAATTTCGCGATTCGTCTGATCGGAAAGAAACATCCCCTGATGGTCGACCTTCTTCGAAACCGTCATCATCTATATAACGAGACTTTGGTCCATTGCGAGCGCCTGGAGGAGGACGGCAAAGCGGTCATCCTGAGGCCGGATTACCCGCTCAACAGCCTTGAGAAGGACATCGGGCAAATTGAGAGAAATTACCGCCACGGCTACGAGCTCTGCTCGGCCAATCTCGCGCGGATCCGCGCGCTCTTTGAATAAACCGCGATCACGGAGACACCGTACACTTTGGTGAATCCCCTTCGTCGTCGTGATCTTTGTCCTCGAAAAGCGGCGTACTGAAATAACGCTCGGCGGTGTCAGGAAGAACGGTAACGACCGTCTTACCCTTCCCGAGCTTTCCTGCCATCGCGATCGCCGCCGCGACATTTGATCCGCTGGAAATGCCGCACAGCAAGCCTTCTTTTCGAGCGAGATTTCTGGCTGTCCCGATCGCTTCCCGATCCGTAACCACATGAATGTGATCAAAAATATCCAAATTCAGGTTCTCGGGTATCAAGCCGTCTCCGATCCCCATCTGAAGGTGTGTGCCGATATTTCCGCCTGCGAGAATCGCCGCGTGCTCGGGCTCGACGGCCCAGATCTCGATCCCGGGATTCTGCGCCTTGAGAACCTCTCCGATCCCCGATAACGTGCCCCCGGTCCCGATGCCGGCGCAATAACCGTGAATCGGTCCGGCGACCTGTTCCAATATCTCAAGAGCGGTATGATGCCGGTGGACCGTCGGGTTCGCCGGGTTGGTAAATTGCTGAGGCACAAAAACGAGCGGATTCTCCCGCGCCATCCGATCAGCGACCGCAAGGCATTTCTCGATGCACTTCCCGATATCGCCGTCGTCGTGAACAATAATAACCTCGGCTCCGTAATGCTCGACGAGTTTTCTTCTCTCCATGCTTACGGAATCCGGCATGACGATCAAGGTCCGGTAACCCTTCACGGCACCGACCAACGCAAGCCCGATGCCCTGATTCCCGCTCGTCGGCTCGACGATGATCGTATTCGGTCCGATCAGGCCCCTGCGCTCCGCATCCTCGATCATATTCAAGGCGGTCCGGGTCTTGATCGAACCGCCGACATTCAATCCTTCATACTTGACAAGGACATCCGCGTCGTCCGGACCCGTCATATGTGCAAGGCGAATCATCGGTGTGTGCCCGACCGCCATCAAAATATTGTCGTATACCATTTCCGTCCGTCCCTTCGGGAATACTGCCTAAACAGAAGGTATTATACGCCAAATCTCATTGGCGTTCCACATAAGCCGATCAAATCATAAAAAATTCCCGATGAAAAGCAAAACGATATCCGTCGGCGGTCAGCCGCTCAAAAAGGCCCGGGGATTTCGGAGTGTATTCCCGACTTTTTACGGATTGTGATTCACTCCTTAAAATCGATCGCGTATGTCGAGAGGAGCTCACGGATCGTCGGATCAAGTTCACGGAACTCAAATCCCATCGCCTCGGCCTTTTCCGTTGAAAGCGTGTTGTGCGGATAACCGTTGAACTCCGCGGGGATCCCGTTTGACCCCAGAACCGCCTCCTTGCCAAGGATCTCTTCGCTCATCTTGACGATTTCCGCGACACTCTTATGTCCCTTGGCCGCGGCGTTGACCGGACCGGTCTCTTTGCGATCCGCAAGAAACGCGAGAAAGGCGCCCGCCTGAATCGATTCGATCATCGAAAACCGCGCTTCCGCGTTATCGACATTCATTTTCTCCCCGCGCGCGATGTGCTCGACATAGGAATACAACCTTCGGGTATAGTCATCCTTTCCGATAACGATCGGGAACCGAACCGCACAAGCTTCGATCTTGTAATTCTGGAAAAGCACGCTCTCACAAAGACGTTTCCCCTCACCGTAATCGAAGTCCGTCCTTCTTCCCATCCGGATCAGATAGTGATACGGATCGAAGTCCTCCTCGCGCAGGTTTCGCCCCCCCGCGTATACAGCGGAGGACGATGTGAATATATACCGCTTCGTTTGAACGCATTCCAGGATACTCTCGGTATCATACGGAGAGTAATTGATATTGTCGTAGGTGACATCAAATTCGAGGCCCGCTAATTTCGCCTTGACACTCTCCCGGTCCGTCCGATCCAACCGGATCCTTTCCACTTCATTTCCGAAAACGTCCGGGGTCAATCCGCGCGTCGCGATCGTGACCCCGTGCCCGAGACGAACCAACTCGCGCACCAGGTGCTTCCCGAAATATCGTGTTCCCCCGATAACCAAGATTTTCATAACCCTTCCTCCCCGGCCCCGCAGGCGCGTGACGAAACGAACGGATCATGAATCCGTCGGCTTCGCCGGACGTTGACCCTTGAAAAACGCTGTCGTTCCCCGCTGAAAAGGTTGATAAGAAATATTAACCGTCTCGAAATATATCCTCGATCGGCCTCTCCCTATAAAAAAATGATATTCTACAGAAAAAGCATAGTCAATCAAAACAGAGATTTTCGCTCAGGAATGAAACATTTTCCCGGTTCGTGTCGTCTTATGGACGGAGAAACATCTTCAACTTTACGTCCCTACCCTGAAAGGAGCGATCAAATGAAACATCCTGCGATAAAATTCTTATCCTTTTTCCTCGTTCTCGGCATGTTAATTTCGATCTGCGGGTGCTCCGGCATTCGATTACGTAAGGACCCCGATCCGAACGGCGGATCCGGAGGCGAAGTCAAATCCTACGAGGCCGTACTCTCTCCCAAAGAAATCAAACCGTTCTCCTCTTCCTTCACGTCCGGTCTCAATCGGTACGGGTTTGATGTCCTTCTTGATCTGTACGACGGAAAGAACATCGCCGTTTCCCCTGCCAGTCTGGAACTTGCACTTTTAATGACCGCAATGGGCGCGACCGGAAAAACCGGGGAAGAGATGTTTGCTTCCCTTCAAATGAGCGGTCTTTCCAAGGAGGAGGTTCTGGAGTCCGTCGCTCAGCTGATGTGGCGTGCGAACAATAACAGTATGGAAGCGGCCAACTCGCTCTGGCTTCAGGACGGATACGGGTTCGCTCAGAAATACCTTGACATTTGCGGCGAGGATTTTATGGCGGATCTGTATACCGTCGACTACGAAAATGCCGCCGCTGACGCCACGGAGCGTATAAACGAGTGGGCGGAGGATAAAACACACGGCAAGATCGAAAAGATTCTCGACGAAGATCTGGACGACAGCACCCGGTTGGTCCTGGTCAACGCGCTCTATTTCCTGGGCGACTGGGCGACCCCCTTTGAGGCGAACAGCACCTGGGACGATACATTCCATGGCGCAAGCGGCGATTCAGAGGTCCCGTTCATGCATTCGGAATGGGATGTGAGTTACTATGATGGCAAAACCTTTCAGCTCATCATCCTCCCCTTCCTCGGCGACGACGGTCAGGTCGGCCCGTTCGCGATGTCCTTCATTCTGCCGAAAGAAGGTTGCTCACCCGAGGATGTCGCCGAAGAAATGACCGAAGAAGGATTCGAGACGCTGATCAAAGAAGCCCGATCCGTCAAAGTTCAAATCAGTTTGCCGAAGTTCGAATTCGAATACGGGACATCCATGGTCGATACGATGAAGGCGCTCGGAATGAAGGAAGCCTTTAGCGGATCCGCTCAATTCGATGAGATGACCGGCGGCGAAAACGATCTCTTTGTGTCAAACATCATCCATAAGACATATATCCGAGTGGACGAGGAAGGTGCGGAGGCAGCCGCGGTCACCGCGGTGATCATGACGGAATCGGCGATGCCGTTCGATGAGCCCGACCCGATCGTATTCAACGCCGATCACCCGTTCCTCTTCACCATTTACGACACGACCGACGGCACGGTGCTCTTCACCGGTGTGACCGCCAACTTGGAATGATCGAAAACAATTACTAATTTGAACCCTTCGAATTGAAAGGAGCCATTTCAATGAACAATCATTTGAAAACCATCCTGTCCCTGATCCTGATCTCATCCCTTCTGCTCGCCATGGCCGGATGTTCCGGTTTTTCGACCAAAAACAAAACCGATCCTTCGAACGATAGAAAAGGAGACGTCAAGTCTTATGAGGCCGTCTTGTCGCCCAAGGAGATCAAGCCGTTTTCGGACGAATTCACCTCCGGGATCAACCGTTACGGTTTTGACGTGCTTCTGGACCTTTACGACGGAGAAAATATTGCCGTCTCGCCCGCGAGCCTGGAACTGGCACTCCTGATGACGGCGATGGGTGCCACGGGGAAAACAAAGGAAGAAATGATCGATGCCCTCCGCATGACCGGACTTCCCGATGAGGAAATAAGGTCTTCGGCCGCGCAGTTGATGTGGCGCGCCAACAATAACGGAATGGAAGCGGCCAACTCTCTGTGGTTGCTAAAGGATTTCGGGTTTTCAGGTGACTTCCTTAACATCTGCAACGGAGACTTTATGGCCGATCTCTACGAAGTCGATTACAGAAACGACCATGAAGGCGCTATTGAAGTTATAAATGCGTGGGCCAATGATAAAACACACGGGAAGATCCCGAAAATCATTAATAACGAGATCTCTAACGAGACCAAGTTTGTACTTGTAAACGCTCTTTACTTCCTGGGCGAATGGGAAACCGCTTTCCGCAAGGATTTGACATATGACGAAGTTTTTCACGGAGTAAAGGGAGACGCGGAAGTACCGTTTATGCACGCAACCCGGGAAGTCCGTTACTATGAGGGCCGCACTTTTCAGCTGATCATCCTTCCTTTCCGCGGAGATGAGGGGCAAAGCGGTCCGTTCGCCATGTCTTTTATTCTGCCGAAGGAAGGCAGTTCGCCTGAGGAAGCCGCCGCGGAGCTGTCCGAGACTGGCTTTGAAACGGCTGTCGGCCTTTCTTCCAAGACCGAGGTGATCATCAGCCTTCCGAAGTTTGAATTCGATTACGGGACATTGATGAACGATACCATGTGGACGCTCGGCATGAAAGATGCGTTCACGGACACGTCAATGTTTGATCTGATACTTGAAAGCGGAGAACCGCGCCTTAAGATCACGAACATTATCCACAAGACATATATTCGAATTGATGAAGAAGGAGCCGAAGCCGCCGCGGTCACCGCCATGGTCATGGATGCGTTGGCGATGCCGAACGAGGAACCGGAGAAGATCATTGTCTTTGACGCCGACCGCCCGTTCCTTTTCGCGATCTATGACACGACCGACGGCACGGTGCTTTTCACGGGTGTTACGGCAAACTTGGAATGATCGAAAAGCGTAACCGTGCAGGATTCTTTTCGGGAGTCGGGTCATGATATAATGACGATTGACTCATCCCGATATAGGAGAATGCGCGCCATGGAATATTCATTCGGATACGGTAAACGATCGGTCGATATAGACATCGACGAAGGAAACGTGATCTCTGTCCTTACCCCCAACGAGGTCGCTCTCGAACTGACCGGCGTCGATGAGGTGATCCGTTCCCTTCGCGATCCGATCGATAGCGCACCGCTTCGCGATATCGTCCGTCCGGGCGAGAGAATCGCAATCGTCACCAGTGATATCACCCGGCCTCTGCCGAGCTATAAGATCCTTCCCGCCGTCCTTGAAGAGCTTTCCCGTGCGGGCGTCGCCGATGAAGACATCCTCATTGTTTTCGGTCTCGGAAGCCATGAGGGACACAGCGAGGACAGGAAGCGCGCGCTGGTCGGAGACGCTGTGTACGACCGGGTCCGTTGCGTGGACTCGGACCCCGACGACTGTGTGCGCATGGGCGTGACAAGTTCGGGAACCCCGGTCGATGTTTTTCGACCGGTCGCACAGGCCGATCGACGCATCTGTCTCGGAAATATCGAGTTTCACTACTTCGCCGGCTACAGTGGGGGTGCCAAGGCGATCATGCCTGGCGTCTCCACCCGTGACGCGATCCAGAACAACCACAGTGCGATGGTTTGCCCTGAGGCTGCCGCGGGGCGCCTCAACGGCAACCCGGTTCGCGAAGACATCGAAGAAGCCGGTAGGATCAGCGGTATCGACTTCATCGTAAACGTCGTCCTCAACGAGAAAAAAGAGATCATCCGATCATTTTGCGGGCACCCGGTCGCGGCGCATCGCGCCGGCTGCGCGTTTCTCGATTCGTTTTATAAGATCTGCCTCCCGCGCAAGGCGGACATCGTCGTCGTCTCTCCCGGCGGTTTTCCCAAGGACATCAACATGTATCAGGCGCAAAAAGCGCTCGATAACGCCCGCCACGCCGTCCGTGACGGCGGGATCATCGTCTGGCTCGCCTCGTGCTCCGAAGGGCTCGGCGAGACGCATTTCGAGGAGTGGATGACCGGCCACGCCAAAAGCGCGGACATGATCGAACATATCTGCCGAGACTTTGTCTTGGGCGGGCATAAGGCCGCCGCGATCGCCATGGTCTTAAAAAAGGCGCGGATCTTTCTGGTATCGGATCTGGAGCCGGACTTCGTTCGCTCGATCTTCCTCGAGCCCTTTACGGACGCTCAGGGGGCGGTCGATGCAGCCTTCACGGAACTGGGAAGCGATTCGGGTGTCATCCTGATGCCCTACGGCGGCTCAACCCTGCCGGAGTGTGCCGGTGAGTAAAGAGCGAGCGGATCAAGAGAAATCATAACGTTATTCGATCAGCCCAAGATCCATCTTCCACAAAAGGATCCGAATCACGGCCTCGTCGATGATCTCCTCATCGATCTCGCCGCTTTGAAGCGCGTCCAAAACCTCCGGAATCTGTTCCGCATAAGACGAACCGATCAACATATCGTTCCCGGCAAGTATCGCAAGGACCGCCGCCCGGCGATCTCCGGCATGATCCTTGATCGCACCCATCGACAAATCGTCCGTCATGATGACACCGTCGAATCCGAGTTCTTCACGAAGGATCCGGTGCACCTCCGGCGAAAGCGAAGCCGGAAGTTCTTTGTCCATGCAGAAGATAATGTTGTGCGATACCATCACCGAACCCGCCCCGGCCTCAATTCCAGACCGAAACGGCATAAAATCGCTCCGGACAAAGGACTCGTAATCCCTCAGATCCTCCGCGATGCCGGTGTGCGTATCCGCGTTATTCCCGTAGCCCGGAAAGTGCTTGAGCGAACAGCCGATCCCGGCCTGCTTCATCTCCGCTACCACCACTTTCGCATACTCCGCGGTCGCTTCCGCATCTTTCCCGAAACTGCGCTTGAAGATGAAATCCGTCGAATCCGTACTGACATCACAGACGGGCGCCAAATTAACATTGATACCGAGATAAAGAAGAAACTCGGACTTATCCGCGGTATCCGCCCGGATCGCGTCCATTCCGCCCCGCTCGAAAAGCGCTTGCGGCGACATATACCGGTCTTCCCGAAACTGAGGAAACCGGCTGATCCGAACCACGGTTCCGCCCTCTTCGTCGACCCCGATCAGCATCGGGATCTCCGAGGCCTCCTGATAGGATACAATCGCCGCTCGAACGCTTTCCGGATCGGACTTTTCAAAATCGGGAGCAAACAGTACAATCCCTCCGAAGTGCCATTTCTCGGTTTCCGCCTGAACATCTCCGTTTACCCATGATGCAAAAAACATCTGTCCGACTTTTTGTCTTGTCGACATTTCCGAGAGTATCTCTTTTGCGCGGAGAAGGCGGAAATTCTCAGAGCAGAAATTCTCAGGAGTCGTGCTTTCCGTCGTTTCAGGCGCAACCGTGATCCCGGGAGTCGTATTCGATTCGTCTTCCCCGGTCAACGCCATACTTGTTTCTGCTGAGGACATCGTTATTTGACCGGTTGCGGAATCGTTCAAACCGATTCCGGTGCAGGAAACCAAAGCGGATAAGACCGCAACGGAAGCGATGACGACAAGGAATCGGCGGAACTTTGAAAGAAACATCGGACCCACCTTCCACGGCATTTTATGTCTATTTATTATAACACTTCGGTGCTCTTGAACGGAAAACGCGAGGACCCCCAAGGAGGTTAAGGGGACCTCGCGTTCAGGATATTAAGTTAGCTTAGGGGATCAATCGGAAATCTCCGTCAGCTCGCTCTTACCTTCGGACAAACGAATCAAATAGGGATCGCTGAACGTCACCGATAATTCGCTGGTATTTTCGATTAATCGGCGGCTCTCTCGGCAACCAAACCAATTGAAAAACCACCGTGCCGAGCTATCCTGCGGTTCGTCCGCGCGAATCATGATATAAGCCTGTGTGACATATTCGTACGAGCTGTCCGCGAGGGTCTCGGTCTTCGGTTCGACACCGTTAACCTTAAACAGCATCAGGTCACTGCTGTCAAACGACATATCCACATATGACATAATATTGAAACCGATCGCGTATTTATCAATGATCACGTTGGTTGTGATCTCTCCCATGTCGCCGCTCTCGATCATTTCCTTTGTCAGTCCGGAGAAATCGGGGATCGTCTCACCGGCCCATACCAATTTCTCGAAAAATCTCTGACTTCCGGATTGCTCATCCCGGTAGTAAGCCACGATCGGTGCGTCGTCCCCTCCGAGCTCTTTCCAGTTTTTAATTTTTCCGCTGTAAATACCCTTGATTTGATCCGAGGTAAGATTCTTGACGGGGTTGGCCGAATTACCGATAAATACCAAGCCGTCACAGCCGTAAAGCCGCGCCTCGATATCGACATTCTTCTCGTCAAAATATGAGATCTCCTCTTCGGTCGGCAAGACCGCGAAAACCAGATCGACCGTACCGTCGGCCAAATTCAGGAGCGCCTGATGTGTCTTTGAACAGATTGGAGCCGGGCCCTTGAGCATATACCATTCGGTGAAGAGATAGTAAAGATTATCCGTGATCGGAATACGAGCCGTCGAGCTGTCAATTTGAGGAATATCCTTCGGAAGCGGAATTCCGTCCTCGGTGCGCTTGATGATCACGATGCTTTCGGTCGGTTCGGTTTGTTCCCGGGTCGGCCTCAGTGAAGTATATTCAGTCTTCGGCGTCGTTTGAGTCGCGTGAGTCTCTTCCGTTTCCGCGTTCCTTACACTCCGAAGATTGCACGCGGCCGCGGCGACTCCGATCATCAGGACCAGGATTGTCGCGACGACTGTCGCACGGATTGTTATTGATTTCATCTTCGTTTCTCCCTCTCAGTTTATCGTTTGCAAATAAGCATTCATGATTCAATTATGCTGCAAGTACCGCATAGAATAAAACCATAATCAGAAAAGCTGCTATCAGAACCGTCCATAAGCGTCCGCTTCGTATCCTGATCCTGTACACGTTCTTTTTCATAAGCCATTCCCTCCGATCCCATTCTCCGGGACTCAGGACATAAAGGCAAGGAAAGCGGCGGTCAAAGCCGCGACGATAAAGACAATTAAAACCGACGGGTCATTACTGAGCTTTCTCATAATCACACCTCCAAACGTCGCTACCCTCTGTAATAAGTTAAATATATTACGCTTCGTAGCGCTTGTCAATGCCTTTTTGCTACTTTCTGTAGTTTTTATTCACTTTTTTCGCTTGCACTTTTCTGTTGGCTTTCGTGCTCGCTTGTTGCATAATTAAATCAACATTTATAAAGGTGTGTGAGCAAAATAGGAAAGTCGATACCGGAAGCGAAGTGGCACCGACTGGACAATACCGCAAATATTTTTCCCGTCGTCGCCAATCGAAACTATACGAGCATTTATCGCATCAGCGTTACATTGACAGAGGAGATTAATCCCGATATTTTGCAGCGCGCCTTAGATCAGACGCTTCCGCGTTTCGGAAGCTTTAAGGTCCGGTTAAGGCACGGATTCTTCTGGTACTATTTTGAGGCCAACGACCGGCCGTGCACCGTGTCGCCGGAGATGCCGAATCCATGTTCCTATTTCGTCCCGGCTCAGAACAATCATTACCTTTTTCGGGTCACATACTTCAGAGCCCGCATCAATATGGAAGTTTTTCACGTGGTAACCGACGGAACCGGTGCCGCTGATTTTCTCAAGGAACTGGTCCGGCGTTATATTGATATCATGCTGTTCGAGAAGACCGGACAGCCGCTTCCCGAACAGCCTGTCGTCGATGTCTTTTCCGATATTGAGGACAGTTACATCAAGAACTTTGTCGGGAGCGACCCTCAGGGGTACAGTAC
>JAAYIQ010000067.1 GCA_012523365.1 Clostridiaceae bacterium | reverse complement strand
TTATTCTACCTTTGCGGGACGAAAAAGTCAATTTACGGGCCTGCAGGTGCCGGAACTGAATCATCTTCCATTTAGTCGGTATTCGAGCGGCGCGCGGTCTCGTTTTTGATCAATGATTACCGACTAAACGAAGCATATCAGCGATTTAGTCGGTATTCAAGCGGCGCGCGGTCTCGTTTTTGATTAATGATTACCGACTAAACGAAGCATTTCAGCGATTTAGTCGGTATTTGGGCGACGCGCGGTCTCGTTTTTGATTAATGATTACCGACTAAACGGAGCATTTCAGCGATTTGGTCGGTATTCGAGCGGTACGCGGGCTCGTTTTTGAAGTTGGGTCCGTACCACCAATATTACCGAATCACTGCAATTTCGCTCCGGCGAAAGGGTCGGGAGGGGAAAAATACCTGCCAACCCCACCATTTCAGTGCTTTTCACAGGCATTTTTCTTTTCTCTCGACCCGACACATGTCAAATCCGCGCAAAAAACGACCCATGATCGATTCTCATCAATCATGGGCCATATTCATCTGATTCCGGATACAGACAGATTATTCATCCGTCCGACTCCCGCACATGCGATGCGGACAGACTATTCATCCATCCGTTGTCCCGATTACTTACGGGACTGATAACAATCCTTGCAATAAACAGGTTTGTCGGGATTGGGCTTGAACGGGACCATTGTCTCCTGGCCGCATTCCGCACACGTCGCGGGAAACATCTCACGATCTCCGCGCGATGCGGAACTGTTTCTGGCCAGCTTCTTGGCGCGTCTGCAATCGGGACATCTCTGCGGTTCGTTCTCGAACCCCTTCTCCCTGTAAAAATCCTGCTCCGCTTCCGTAAAAGTAAATGTTGATCCGCAATCTTTGCATTCCAGTGTCTTGTCCGCCATGTTCTTTCTCCTTCATAATCTATATCGGCAAGATGTATCATCTAAATGCCGGCATCTCTGGTAGCCGCTTTTCGAAGGTTATCTTGAGGATACGATCTTCGAGATTGGCGATGGGTGAAACTCAGTTAAGTATAATATCATTTTGCCCAAGCTTCAAACGAAATTTTCAATAAACGGTGATAATTCAGTTTTTTCCGGATTTACCCGCTGTTTTTTCCGCTTATGTCGCCGCAACGCACTCTCGATCACGCGCTAAATGTACTCCTCTTTATAGAACGCCGTTTTCAGCAGCAGGAGGCTCTCGATCAACTCTTGCCTTATGGAGTCCATATGCGGAAGGGCCTCCTCCGGTGTCATGTGTCGGTAGAGTTCATAGTACCGGTTGAAAATCCCCTCGGTGCAAGCCAGAAGGAGATCGACCGCCCGTTCCTTGCTGACCGAGGGCTTGAATTTGCTCTCGTCCACGAGCCTTAGCACTTGTGCTCTTTGTTCGGCATAGGTGTTTCGGAAACTGCGTTTCATCTCCGCGGAAAGCTCGTCCGGCGTCGCCAGAAAAGCCTCGTAGATCAGCCGATACCCCTCCGGCATCTCCGCACCGACGCGCATTTTCGCCAGCGAGGTCTCAGTGATCAGGTCGAAAAGGTCCGTCTTCTCACGACCGACGTACTCATAGAGCCTTCGGGTCATCTCCTTCATCACATCGTCCAGAAGGTACAGGTACAGCGCCTTCTTACTTCCAAAATAATGGAAGAGAAGGCCCTTGGAGATCCCGGCCTTCTCGCAGATCGTGTTGGTATTCGCTTTATGGTAGCCGCGTTCGGCAAATTCGGACAGCGCAGCCTGAAGGATCGCCCTCTGTTTCTCCGCGCCGATCGCCAAAAATTTCTCACACATGCCGACTGCTCTCCTCCTGATGATTTTCGAAAAACCGCACGCCCGTTTGCCTCTCGAAAAGCCGTATGCCGCTCGATCGTCTCTTAACAAAGCGGTCGCTTGCTTACCCGAACCCTCGCGACTCTTGATTCGCTCTTCGGATGCTACACGAAGTCTTTTCGCGTATACAAGACTCCGGTCAGACCGGCGCCGCCGACGATGATCGCGATTGTGACCGCAAGATATGCCGGCGGGAACCCGCTCTCCAGGATCTCGATCCCGTCGTACCAGTGATACGGCGTAATGTGCAGCATCGCCCCGACATCCTCGCTGATCTTGCCCATGATATCCAAAAAGAAAAATACAAAGACGATCCCGAGCGCGAACGGCAATCTCCGGGCGGGCTTCACGATGAAGTGCCCGAGCAGGAGTCCGATCGCCGCGAACAGGAACATAAAAAGGACGATTCCGACGCAAAGCAGGACCAGCCCATAAAAATCGTATTCGTTCGCCACGATCTCCAGGATCCCCCACGTTCCCAGGAAAAACAGGACCGCCGTAACCAACATTTGCGCGAAAAGCGCGGCGATCTTACTTGCGGCAATATACACGCGCGTCACCGGTTGAGCGTACAGGACGTCGATCGTCTGGTCCGACTCCTCCTTGGAAATGATATTGCCGCCCGAAAGAATCGCGAGCGAACCCATCGCGATCAGGAAATAGGAGAACATGTAGCAGATGTAGTCCATCGAGTCCGTAAAATCGATCACGTCAAACCGGAAGGCCTTGACCATCTCCGGCGAAAAACCCGCCATCATATCGTCGAGGGAACTGCCCATATCCGCAAAGGACGGGAACATCGACATCGCGAACACCATGAAGCCGACGATGCACACATTCCAAACCAGAAGCGACTTCCAGGCGCTTTTCATTTCAAAAGCAAAAAGTCTCATTTCTCATCCTCCCGATAATAGTGCATGAACACCTCTTCCAAATCCGGCTCGGTCACGGAGAAATCCGCGATCTCGTTACTCGCCAGAAGCCTTGTCAGATCCCCGGCATTCCCCTGATAGATAAAACGCACCTCGCCGCTTTTCTCGGTCAATTCCGTCAACTCGGCCTCTCCCGGCCGGAACGGCGTGCCGTTTTGAAGTTTGATGAAGACCTTCTTATACTGCGTCTGACGAAGCTCTTTGACGTCCTTTTCGTCGATCAGCCGGCCCTCTTTGATGATACCGACCCGATCACACAGGCGCTGAACTTCCGAAAGGATATGCGACGAGAAAAACACCGTCGCCCCGCGCGATTTTTCTTTGCGAAGCAGGTCATAGAAGTGATTTTGCATCAGCGGATCAAGGCCGACCGTCGGCTCGTCGAGGATCAGAAGTTCCGGCTCATGCATCATTGAAAGGACGATGCCGACCTTCTTCTTATTGCCGAAGGACAAGTCTTCGATCAGGCGGCTCGTATCGAGCGCAAGGATCTCGCACAGCTCCCGGATCTTCCCCGAGCAATCCTTCTTCCGATATCCGGCCGCGTACTCGAAAAGCTCTTTCACGCGCAACCGGTCGTAGTAGTGGTTTTCCGACGGCAAATATCCGATGCGGTCTTTGACCTCCGAAAGATTCCGGTCGGTGCACGGACGCTCGAAAAGAAGAAGCTCCCCCGAGGTCGGCTTCAGCATGCCCAAAAGCGACCGGATCGTCGTTGACTTGCCGGCGCCGTTCGGCCCGACAAAGCCGTAGATCTCCCCGGCCTTCACGTGTAGCGTCAGATCTTCGACGCCCCGATGCTTGCCGTAGTATTTCTTGAAATGGACCGTCTGGATCATGAGATCACCTCGATTCAAATCGCGCGGATCCGCGCGTCCGAGGCGACACTTTTCGCCCCGATGAGGTGAATATATCACAGATTGACCCGTGGGTCAATATCTTTAAATGCACTCGATCCGATGAACTTTGTGGACTATATCGCCCGCTCCACTTACAATAGGAATATCCGGGACAGGGGCGAAAACTCGTTCCGAAGACCGACCCGAAGGGAGCGTGATCCGATGGAAAAGATAAAAATACTCGCCGTTGTCGGTTCTTTTCGAAAAGAATCGTATAACCGTAAGCTGGCCATGGCGGCCAAGGAACTCATCGGCGACCGGGCGGATTTTACCATTCTGGAGTACCGGGATGTTCCGTTCTTTGATCAGGACATCGAATTTCCCGCGCCCGATGCCGTGAAAAGCGCACGCGACGCCGTTCGAGTCGCGGACGCGATTTGGTTGTTCACACCGGAATACAATCATTTCTTTCCGGGGGCCCTCAAGAACCTCATCGACTGGCTGTCCCGCCCGGCCGGCAAAAACGAGCCGCGCGTCCTTCCCGGGAAGCCCGTCACGATCAGCGGAATCTCTCCCGGACCCTTTGGAACCGTTCTGGCGCAAGATCATCTGGTGACGCTGATCAGCTACCTGAACATGGATATAATGAACGCGCCCCGAGTCGCCATCCCGAACACGAACAAGCCGCCTGACGGCAGCGACACGCCGGCACCGCTCACGGAAAATCCTTTTCTGATCGCTCAGGTCGACGCGTTCCTCGAATTCATTGGTAAGCGTGTGCGCGATCAGTGATCACTTGAATGACCGGGTACCCACGGGTTCATACATACAACAGTTTCTCCGCCCATTCCTCCTCTCGAAAACCGACCAGCACGAAATCGTCGCCGATCAGTATCGGGCGCTTGACCATCATGCCGTCGGAGGAAAGGAGGTTGAACTGCCCTGCCTCGGTCATTTCCGGGAGGCGGTCGGCGAGGCCTCCCGCGCGGTAGAGCCGGCCGGAGGTGTTGAAGAACCGCTTCAGGGGCAGATCGCTTTTCGCGTGCCAGGCGACCAGTTCCCCGCGTGTCGGCCGGTCCTCTTTAATGTCGCGAAATTCGAAAGGGATCTTATTCTCGTCGAGCCATTTCAAGGCCTTTTGGCAGGTGGAGCATTTCGGGTAGCAGATAAACAGCATGGGGAGCCTCCTTCATGAGGAACCGTTTGATTCAATTATATACAAAGACACTGTTTTCGTTAACCGATCATTCTCATTCTTGCGTTCCGGCGTGATAAAATAACATCATAACAATATGCTTATAATCCGCAACTCACCCCTCTTCGGAGACAGATCGATTCCTTCCGAACTCAAATGGTTTTTGCGCTTCACCCGTCAGGAGGTTCCCCCATGAGGAGAAAACAAGATCCTTCCTCCCCGAAAACACCGACTGAAAATAGCCTGATAAAAGATTCAGGCTCACCCGACACAAATAAAAAGAAGAAAATGACATCATCTGACAAGCGTAAAAACATCCAGATCGGCGACATCGAATACGAGTCGTTTACTTTTCACGGCCGGCCGATGTACCGGATCACCGATAAGTCCTACTATAAGGAGCTCGAGCGACTTCAGGTCGAGCTGGTGAAACTTCAGGAGTGGGTCAAGGCCAAGGGACTTCGCGTCGTGGTGCTTTTCGAGGGGCGGGACGCAGCCGGGAAGGGCAGTGTGATCAAGCGGATTACCGAGGCGATGAATCCCAGGATCTGCCGGGTCGAGGCCCTGCCGGCGCCGACGCCGAAGGAGGAGTCGCAGTGGTTCTTCCAGCGCTATGTCGCCAAACTGCCGTCGGCCGGGGAGATCGTGCTTTTCGACCGGAGCTGGTATAACCGGGCGGGCGTCGAGCGCGTGATGGGCTTTTGCACCGAGGGGGAGTACCGGGAGTTTTTCCGGTCCTGTCCCGAATTCGAAAATATGCTGATCCGCTCGGGGATCATCCTGATCAAATATTGGTTCTCGGTATCGGATGAGGAGCAGGAGAAACGCTTCGAGGACCGGATCGAGGATCCGGCAAAGCGCTGGAAATTGAGCAAAATGGATCTGGAGTCGCGGCGACGCTGGAGCGACTATTCGCGCGCCAAGGACGAGATGTTCGAGCACACCGACACGAAGGAATCGCCGTGGTATGTCGTCAACGCGGATATCAAAAAGCACGCGAGGCTCAACTGCATCGCGCACCTTCTGAGTATGCTCCCCTATGAGGATCTGACACCGGAGCCCTTGGAACTGCCGCCGCGGCAGGAGGACTCGGGCTATGTGCGTCCGCCGATCAATAAGCAAAATTTCATACCGGAACGATATGGAAGCGCGATCGCGTCTAAAGAAATTTAGGATCAGTAACCGGGGTCTTTCAAATGATCCTTCACCTCTATCTTCTTCTTCGGATCGCCAATAAACGAAGTAATGTGATGATCGCGGAAGCGGCGGCGGCGACATAGGTCATGGCGGCCGCCCGAAGGACTCTCTTAGCGCCGACGAGCTCTTCGTCCGTAAGGATATTGGTGTCCGCAAGAATCCTCAGCGCCCTCTTGCTGGCGTCGAATTCGACCGGCAAAGTCACCAGATAGAAAAGCACCGCAAAAGCAAACAGTAAAATGCCGATATTCGCCATAATGATACCCGCCTGGCCGATATAAGCGGTGAAGAGAAATCCGAAAATGGCCATATACGGACCGAATCTCGAGCCGATATTAGCAAGCGGAACCAGAAACGCCCGGATCTTATTCGGAAGAAAGCTCTTGGAATCCTGAATGGCATGTCCGCATTCGTGCGCCGCGACTCCGATCGCCGCAACCGACGAACTGCCGTAAACCGATTCGGAAAGACGAAGCACCTTCTCCTTCGGGGAGTAATGATCGGTCAGGTTTCCGGCGATCGGTTCAACAACTACATCGCTTCCGACGCCGCTGTTATCCGACAGGCGGGCGGAGCGCAGAATATATTCGGCCGCGTCCTTGCCGGTGATCCCGCGCGCAGACATCACCTTGCTGTATTTGCTGAACGATACCTTCGTCCATATACTCGCGAAAAGCGACAACAAAACCGTGCCGATCATCAGGAACAGGCCGTAATCGTAGAAAAAGTCCCAGAGTCTTTCCGTTAACATATACGTTCACTATCCTTTCCGTTGACATCCCCGATCTGCTCTGCTTCCGAAAAACAAAAGACCGACAGAGGACACAAAGCCTCTGCCGGTCAATATAAAGCAAACGATCAGGCCAGACAAATCGTCGCGAAATCCTCTGCCTTCAAAGAAGCACCGCCGACGAGTCCGCCGTTGATGTTCTTCTGCGCAAAAAGCCCCGCGGCATTCGCCGCATTGATCGAGCCGCCGTATTGGATCTTCATGTTCGCGGCCGCTTCCCCGGAATATAATTCTCCGATGGTCTTTCTGATAAACGCGCAAACCTCTTCGGCCTGCTCGTCGGTCGCAACCTTTCCGGTACCGATCGCCCAGATCGGCTCATAAGCGATCGTAATCTGGCAAAGCTTCGACTCGGGAATTCCGGCAAAAGCTCCTTCGATCTGTCCCTTTACCCAAGTGAAGGTCTCGCCGGCTTCACGCTGAGCGAGAGACTCGCCACAGCAGACGATCGGACGAACTCCCCATTTCAAAGCTGCATTGATCTTCTTGTTAACGGTCTTATCCGTCTCGGCAAAATACTCTCTTCGCTCCGAGTGTCCGATGATCACATAGTCGACGCCCATTTTCGCGAGCCACATCGGGGAAAGCTCCCCGGTATATGCTCCCTTATCCTCGAAATGGCAGTTCTGTGCCGCTACCTTGATGTTAGTGTATGCGGCCGCCTCAAGCGCCGCCGGCAAAGCAGTAGCGGGAACGCCCACTGCAATCTTGGACGTTGCGTCCTTGACCAACGGCTTGAGCGCATCGATCAGTTTGACCGCGTCGGCGGGGATGCCGTTATTCATCTTCCAGTTGCCGGCCGCGAATGTGCGGTCGGGATCTTTATCCTGCAGACAATCGATGCCGGGCAGAACCTTTCCCTCAATAAATTCGAGTGAAGCACCTCCGCCCGTCGAGATATGCGTTACCTGATCGGCGAAACCGAGCTTCTCGACCGCCGCGGCGGAATCTCCGCCGCCGATGATCGAAACGGCGTCAGACTCGGCAATCGCTTTTGCGATCGCGCGGGTTCCTTCCGCGAATTTATCAAACTCGAAAACGCCTGCGGGGCCGTTCCAAACGACGGTCTTTGCTTTCTTGATCGCTTCGGAGAAAATCGAGATCGTCTCCGGACCGATATCCATGCCCATCCAGCCGTCGGGTATATGTTCACAGCAGACGATCTTGGATTCCGCTTCGGCAGAGAATGAATCGCCGACCACATTATCCTTCGGAAGCAAAATCTCTACACCCTTCGCCTCAGCCTTCGCGAGAAGCTCTTTGGCCAACTCCGCCTTGTCCGGCTCGCAGAGTGATGCCCCGACATTGTAGCCTTTGGCAAAGTCAAAAGTATAGGCCATGGCGCCGGCGATGATAATCGTATCGGCCTTCTCAAGAAGATTCTCGATGACACCGATCTTATCGGAAACCTTGGCGCCGCCGAGAATTGCGACAAAAGGGCGCTCCGGAGCGGTCAGGGATTTACCCATGATCTCGAGTTCTTTCCCGATCAGATACCCCGAAGCACTCGGAAGGAAGTTTGCGAGTCCGGCAGTTGAAGCATGAGCACGGTGTGCCGTACCGAAAGCGTCGTTAACATAAAGTTCCGCAAGCGAAGCCAATTCGGCGGCAAACGCGGGATCATTCTTAGATTCTTCTTTGTGGAAGCGAACATTCTCAAGCATTAGGATCTCGCCGTCCTGAAGAGCAGCGGCCTTAGCCTTGGCATCCTCTCCGACGACATCTTCGGCCTGAATGACCGGCTGACCGAGGAGCTCTGACAGGCGTACGGATGTCGGCTTCATCGAAAAAGCCGGCTCCGGTCCGCCCTTCGGGCGTCCGAGGTGAGAAACCAAAATCACTTTCGCCTTGTTGTCCACAAGATACTTGATCGTCGGGATCGCACCCTTAATGCGCTTATCGTCGGTGATTTCACCGGTCTTTTTATCCAGCGGCACGTTAAAATCGACGCGCACGATAACCTTCTTACCGGCTACTTTCAGATCTTCAACATTTTTCTTGGGAACCATTGCCATGATGCTCACTCTCCTTAATCACTCACTCCCCGAAAGGGAGGTATTCAAACGGAAAAAACTCGATTTGTCGGATGATCCGGCAAATCAAGCCATATCATTATACAGAGAAAAACTCTCCGTTTCAATGAAAACCTTATATTAAGCCCGATTTATCGGACTTCGACATCGGCGGAAGCCAGGATTGTTCCGTCGACGAGTGTCAGAGTGAGCCGATACGACCCCGTCGGGATCGTCACCGTATCGGTTCCGACCAAGCAGGTCGAGAATGTCGTATCGGTTTTTCCAAGAACCCGCTCAAATTCATGGATCGGCCTCATGCCTCCGTCCAGATAATAGGCGCCGTATATTTTTGTATCGGGCCATGCGGAGCGAAAAGTCAGCAGATACTTGATCCCGTTGGATTCCGCCGCTACATAATCGCTGACCGGCTGTTCCGTCTGCACATCGACCCAGTCCTGTGAAAGAATATCTTCTGTGATTTCCGTGTTGACCGGATCCAATCCGGTCCGTCGCAATATATCCTTATATGTTTTCTCGGTGATCTCTTCTTTGTCCAGCATTTGTTCCAAGGCTTTGTAAAAAGCCGCGATATTCTGTTTCTCGCCGCTTTCGTCAAAGTCGTAATTTTTCTCCGTTAACACCTCGGGCAACCCGGAAACCATCCATGATTTTTCGCCTGCCGCAAGAACCAGTCGAAAGCTTTGTTTCACTGTCAGATGAGGCGTATCGGGATCCAGGAGAAACTCGACGCCCTTTTGGTCCGCCAACCGGTCCGTTTCGCTCAAGTCGACCGGATCTCCGGTCAAGAAATTGAGGATTGCGGCCCGGTGCATAGACATAAGGATCTCCTGGTCGCTCGCCAAAATCGTATTCACAAAGTATACGTCCGGGTAGTCGATCTCTGTAAGAATCACGCACTCGTCGCCGTTATAGGAAACCTCGATCACTTGATAGCTCGTTGCTTTAAAAAAGGCCGTTTCGAATTTCGGAAGAGAATCTTCCGGATAGAGTAACTCCCATTTCGCCGGCTTGGCCAGATAAAAATCGTTCTCATACACTTTGCCCTCTGCCAGAGTTTTCGTAAAGTCAAGCAGAGACACAACGGGATCGACCCGGACATACTCATGCGCTGTATACGAGCCGATCAGGAGTTCAATCAATTCGTCCGCGTCTGAAACTTCCCACGAATTACTCTCCCGGTTCTTCGTCAGTAAAATCGCGCAGTCCGAAGTCCGTAAAATCGCGTCTTCCTTCGAAATCAACGTCTTCGCATCGTTCGCGGGGATTTTGGGGCCGGAAAATCCGGACAGCATGCCTTCGGGATCCACATCCGTAATACTCAAGCGGCATCGCGCCGACAGCCCGTCTTTTTCGATCGTCATTTCCGAAATCGTAAAGGTTACCCTCTTCAGTGCGGCATTGACACAGGACAGGCCCTCTTCCGACAACTGCTCGAAGCCTTCATTTCGATCAAAATAAGCTCGTATTTCCGCGTCTCCGTCGGTGAGAAGAGCGGTCGGCAGCTTTGACATAAAGGTAGTGACGGCAAACTCCGCTTGCTTCCGGTCTGCCGTATTTGTTTGTTTACTCGCGTCCGTATTACCTGTTGCGCAAGAACCGACAGACAGAGCAATTACAATCAATGATATGACCAATATCAAGACAACATTTCTTTTTCTCATATCCGTTTCCTCACCATTACCGGCTGATCAACAGCTGTGCTTCGACCGACATGTTCACTACGCGCATTAATAATACCATAATGATTTTCTTTTTTCCATTGACAAACCTCAAAAACGGCGATATTCTTATCTGGTTACCGACGACTTATCGTCAATCAAATAGAGAAAGGAGAGCGGCCGATGCGAGTACAGAATAACGGATCCATGCGGTTTACTACCGCCAAACGCAAGGTCTTTGCAAGTATTTCAGGCGCAATCGCCGATTCCGCATATATCCATGCCGCTCCGCCGACGTCTTTCTGATCGAATGAATCGAAGAGAAATCGTTGTCCCGGAGGGTATCGCCCGACGGGATTTTTTATTTGCTCATCCCGCCGAAAAGAACGAAATATCAAGTCCCGGAAGGGATGCGAACCGAAATCAAAGAGCCGCGGTTGCGGCGGGAGTAAACTATGAGTCCGATCCAAAAATTCAAGAAATTCCTTTTCCCCGAAAAGGACCGGGAATTCAATAAAAAACTTGTAAAACTGACCATCCCGATGGCTCTTCAACAGTTGATGATGTGCTGTGTCTTCCTGTTTGACACGATCATCGTCAGTGGACTGGGCGACGAGTACCTCGGCGCCTCCGGGCAATCCGGACACCTGACCTTCCTGATGTGGAGCGGACTTTTTGCCATATCCGGCGCAGGCTCGATCTACGCGGCTCAGTACTGGGGTAAGGACAAAGATATTGTCGGAGTACGCAAGGCCTTCACAACGACCCTCCTTTTCGGAGCCGGCATCGCGATCCCGTTTTTTATCATCGGCTTCTTTTTTCGCGATCAGGTGATGCTCATCCTCTCTCAGGATCCGCGAACTCGTGAGCTGGGATCTGAATACCTGTCGATCGTCAGCTTCGCTTATCTCTTCTGGTTTATGACCGCGATGTTTTGCGGTGTCCTTCGCTCGGTAGGAATCACCCGGATCCCGATGATCGCGTCCGCGGTATCGATCGGGATCAACGTACTAATGGATAGCGTGATCGTCTACGGTTTTCTGGGGTTCCCCCGATTGGAGATCAAGGGCGCCGCTCTATCCACCGTGATCGGATCGCTTGTTGAGCTCATCCTGCTCATTGTTCTTGCACGAAAATCGAACGTACCGATCACCTTTTCGAGAAAGGATATCGTCCGTCCGGATCGGTTGCTTCTCCGCAAATTTACGATCGCGGCGCTTCCGATGATGGCTAAAGATCAGTTATGGGCGCTCGGCGTCACGGTGTACAGCATCTGCTTCACATATTTGGGGGTCGCGCAGACCGCCGCATACAATGCGTACTCGAATCTGGGCGAGTTCATGAACATTGCGTTTTGCTCTATCGGAAGCGCAGGCGGCATCATGATCGGGCACGAGCTCGGGAGCGGAAAAATCGATCGCGCAAAAAACTACGCGTGGCGCCTTCTGCGTCTTATTCTGATTACGGGTCTGATCCTTTGCCCGGTCTTCATCCTTCTGAGCAAAGTGTTACTGCTTCCGTTCCCGAATCTGACCGCGGACGCATTACGCTACGCACACCAGGCATTGGTGATCATCTCCTTTGTCATTTGGGCCAGAGGGATCAATTTTACAAACATGAACGGGATCCTCCGCGCAGGCGGTGACACGATGGGTGCGGCGATCATCGAAGTCAGCACGCTCTGGCTGTTCGGAGTACCGCTCGCGTTGTTGGTTTGTTTCTACTTCGGCATGCCTTTCTGGGCTTTGATGATCGTCATATGCCTGGAAGAAATCCTGAAGGTCGGAATCAGCATCGCCCGGGTACGAAGCGAGAAGTGGGCAAGAAAACTCGTATAATCTCAAAATGTTCCGGACAGCGTTAGTGACTGATAATCATGTCCAATTAAGCGGGCGGCGAATACTCGCCGCCCGTGTTCTCTTTCAAATTTTGCCCGGGATCAGTTCTCCCGAATCCGCTCCTGCATCGCCTCAATAGCTGTCTGCATTTCAAAAATCCTTTGCGGGTTGTCCGGAAGAAAGCGATTGATTTGTCCTCCGGCCTCGATCAACTCGATCGATTTGCCGTAATTGAGCTTTAAGCCGCGCAAACGGTCGACCGGAAACTCCTTGACAATTTTCTCTCCGCGGCGAAAAGCATCCGGTAAGATCTCTTTCTTCGCCGCCTTGTTTTTCTTGATATCGATCCCCTCTTCCACCGACCGCTGGGTGCCGACATAAACGGCTTTCCCATCGGCGATCGTCAGGACCCCGACTCCGACCAAGCGGAATTCATGCTCGTCAAGCGGAAGCATCAGGCGAACATTCTCGGCAATTCGGAATTCCGGATCGCCGACGCGCTCGCGCATCCGTTCCTTTTCCCAATTGACCCAATGATGCATATCCGGAAAAGCCTTATCGGATTCACCGTCGGCCCGGAAAAACCCGGTCGGTTCCATCCGCACCCGATTCCCGCAGGAAGAGCAAATCAAGAGATCCTTGTCGCATTTCATTACATTGTCCCGATTACAACGCGGGCAAGCGTGCGCGACGTTTTGCGCGCCGGATGCGATCGCCTTGTTGCGAAAATTACGGGGGTTATCCCTGAAATAATCATATTCGCTGTAACTCAACTGCTCGAGGAGATACTCGTGAATTTCCTCGATGCTCATTTCTCCGACCCGCTCCGAGGAAAGGACCGACTTGATTTCGGCAGTGATCCGACCTCTTCTGAATCCGCTCTTACTCCAGCGCGGCCAAGTCATATACGCACCGTGCGTCGTCATGACGGCGATCGCGCTGTCGGTTTTTTTAATCATTCTGGCCAGAGCATCGTCGAAATGAATTGACGTTCCGTCGACCAATCGGGTCGCTTCCGGAAAAATGCCGAGCGTTCCGCCGCGCTTCAAAGCGGTGAGCATACCCTTAACCGCCCTGGAGTCTGACCGGAACTGAGTCTTGGGGATTGCTCCTCCGCGCGCAAATACAGGCCCGACAAGCCGATTGCGGAAAATGAACGTTCCGGCAACAAAATTGATCTTTCTTCCGTAAAGCATCGCCGCCATAATGATCGGATCCAGAAACGACGGATGATTCCCGACGCATACCAACGGCCCTTTCATTTTAACAACTTCTTTATTTCTTCGAACTCTGATTCCGAAGACGATGCGTGACAGCGTCACCGCGATTCCGAGGCCGATTCCACTGTAAAAAAAGGTGCTCGGGACCCGGCCCAGGCCGGTATCGTGTTTGTCGGACATAATTGATCTCCGTTCTCAACGTGTCACAATATACAAGTTTCACGCATTTTTGCGACTGCTTTGCGACATAATTTGATAACATCTATTTCGTATTATACAGTAGACACCCTGATTTGGCACGACAAGACACCTAATGTGCCTTACCCCCTTTTTCGGAGGTCCTTACCCGAATGGCAAAATACTGTTTTTATTGCGGACAGGAGCTGGCGCCCGGCGAAAAATGCAAATGCCGGACCGCAAGCGGCAATGCTTCGCCGAAAGATTCGACTCGCCGCGACAAAAGAGCGGATTCTCGCAAAGCCGGAGAAAAAGCCTCGACAAATCATTCAAAGGCCGCTCCGGAGCCGGGCCCGCGCGTGCGCCGGAACCGCAAGGATCGCCCTCTGCGTCCTGGTTTTCGTTTCGGAACACTCGCCGATCAATTGCGTACGATATTCCCCACTTTTACAAGCGGAGTCATGTCGAGCGCCGGCTATATTATGCGGCCGGCGACAAAGATCCGTCAGGAATCGCTTCGCGCGAAGCGTCCGTTCTCTCTGGTGACTGTCGCAGTCTTTTCTCTTCTGACCGGACTTTTGGGCGTGTTACTGGTTTACGCAAACTCTTTTCTGTTCACCGGGATGATGGAATCAATCTTCGGGGAGAAGGCCGTCGAGTACTGTCGCAAATATCCCGCACCGGCCTTCGGGGTGCTGGCTCTGGTGACCTTGATTTTTATAATGCTTCTTACGCTCGGCTTTTTCGCGACATCACGCTTCGGTAACCGCAAGCCGACTTTTCGCAAAACATTGGATCTCATCTCCGTGTCTCTGGTCTATATGCTGATCCCGGAGTTCATTCTTCTTTTCATGGTCTTGCTCGGCAGCAGTAGTTCGATCGCGTTTCTTTTTATCGGATTGATTCTGATGGGGTTGGCCCAGATCCTCGCCTTCCGCAATGCGCTCGGTCTCTCGGAAGACTCAATCTTCCTGATGATGATCTCCGTTTATACAGTCACCTATTTGGTTTCCAAACTCTTGGTCCTGCTTTTGGTTTCGCTTATATTCCCGACATAAAGAAACCGGTCCGGATCAACGATCCGGACCGGTTCTCATTTGAACGTATTATCGATTAAACGTCAGGCTCCTTGGCTTTTCTTCGCTTGTTCTTAGGCTTGATGCCCTTGGCTTCAATTGCGATGTCTCCGTCTTTAACGTCGATCACCGCGATATCGCCGACCGAGATTTTCCCGTCCAGGATCGCCTGCGAAAACTTATCCTCGACAAGCGACTGGATCACCCGTTTCAGAGGACGCGCGCCGTATTGCGGATCATAGCCCTTTTGCGCAAGAAGCGCCTTCGCGGAGGTCGTCATCTCGATCCCGATCCCCATCTCGGAGATTCGGGTCGAAAGGTTGGTCGTAAGAAGATCCACGATCTTCATGATGGAGTCCTTGTTCAGCATCCGGAAGAAAATGATCTCGTCTACACGGTTGATGAACTCCGGATTGAATGCTTTCTTGAGCTCCTCAAGCACCAGCTCCTTCGCTTCGTCGTATGTCTTTCCGCCGTACAGGCGCTCGTTCGAAGCCTCGTCAATCGTAACAAAACTCTTGCCGGTTTCTTCATCCACCTGCTTTGTCGGAATCGAGAACCCGATCCTGCGACCTCCGGACGTCGTGAGCATCCGTGCACCGATGTTCGAGGTCATGATAATGATCGTATTCTTGAAGTTCACGATTCGGCCCTGCCCGTCCGTCAGACGACCGTCGTCGAGGATTTGAAGCATCGCATTGAATATCTCGGGGTGAGCTTTTTCGATCTCATCGAAAAGCACCACCGAATACGGTCTTCTCCGGACCTTCTCAGTCAATTGACCGCCCTCCTCGTATCCGACGTAGCCGGGCGGTGATCCGATCAGCTTGGAAACATCGTGCTTCTCCATGTATTCGGACATATCGACACGGATCAGAGCATTCTCGTTTCCGAACATGACATCCGCCAACGCCCTTGCCAACTCGGTTTTACCGACGCCGGTCGTTCCCATGAAGATGAATGATCCGGACGGCCGCTTCGGATCCTTAAGTCCGAGCCGACTTCTGCGGATCGCTTTCGCGACCGCAGTCACGGCTTCATCCTGGCCGATCACTCGTTTCCGGAGTTCATCCTCCAGACTCTTGAGTTTCTCGGTGTCACTCTCGTTGATTTTTGCAACCGGGATACCCGTCCAGCTCGCGACGATCCGGGCGATATCATCCGGCGTGAGCTCCCTATTGCTTTTTCGGTGATCCTCGTTGATTTTCCTTCGGATATCACCGAGTTTCTGTTCCAATTCGACCTCTTCATCCCGAAGCTTCTGAGCGGTTTCATAGTCCTGTTTTTCCACTGCTTCGCTCTTCAGCCGAATGATCTCGTGGATGCGCTGGCCGATCTCTTTCCCTTCGTCCGTCTCTTTCGTACAGCTGATACGCAGGCAGGAAGACGCCTCGTCGATAAGGTCGATCGCTTTATCGGGAAGAAAACGATCCGTGATATAACGGCTCGATAAGATCACCGCCGCATCGATCGCCTCGTCCGGAATCTTGATGCCGTGATGTTCCTCGTATTTTTCGCGAATGCCCTTGAGGATCAGAATGGTGTCGGTCGTCGAAGGCTCCCTCACCATCACCTGTTGAAACCGCCGTTCCAGAGCAGAGTCCTTTTCGATATGTTTCCGGTATTCATCAAGCGTGGTCGCCCCGATAATTTGCATCTCGCCGCGCGTCATCAGCGGTTTTAAGATGTTCGCGGCATCCATTGCTCCCTCCGCGTTCCCTGCGCCGATGATGGTATGAAGCTCATCGATGAACAGGATGACGTTCCCGGAGGTGCGTGCCTCTTCCAGTCCTTTTTTCAGTCGCTCCTCAAAATCGCCGCGATACTTGGTACCTGCAAGCATGGAGGCCAGATCCAATGACAGCAACCGCTTACCGCGAAGGATATCCGGTACGTCGTCACCGACGATCCGTTGCGCAAGACCTTCTGCGATAGCGGTCTTGCCGACGCCGGGCTCGCCGATCAACACAGGGTTGTTCTTCGTTCTCCTTGCAAGGATCTGCATGACGCGATTGATTTCTTCCTCCCGTCCGATAATCGGATCGATCTTTCCTTCCGCGGCGATGGCAGTCAGATCCCTCGCGAATTTGTCGAGCACACTCGTTTTGGATCCTTTCGTAAAGGCCGTTCCCGCTTCTCCGGTCTCGGATGAATCGTAAGACATGCCTTCCGGTTCTCCCGATCCTTCCGGCGGAGAGGTTCCCTCCCCCTCCAGGAGGTTCATCAGGGCGCCGACGGCTTCGTTCGTCGGTAACCCGAGTTCAACGAGTACCCGATATCCCGTGCATTGACCGTCGCGCAAAATCGCAAGGAGAATGTGTTCGGGCTCAACGATATTCTGAGACAGCCGTTTTGCCAGAAATTCCGCCAGGTATATAATCCGTTTGGTTCTGTTCGTACACATCGCGAAAAGTTCGTTCGGGTTCATCGGCCGTTCGGAAAATTCCTTCGGCTCGCGCCCGGTCACCTGAATAATCGCGCGCAATACGTCCTCTTTTCGAACGCCGAATTCCTCAAGAACCTTTCCGGCCGGTGTATCGCTTTCCGCGATCGCATAAATGATTTGCTCCGTTCCGATGTAGTCGATCGAAAAAGCGTCCGAGCATACAAATGCCCGGTAGAGCATATTGATCGTTTTTTCAGAAATATTCATATTTCATTCCTTTCTCCGCATTCGTCGCCGAAGCGGCCTCTTTTTCGCGTTACCGCGCAGTATTTTCACGAAGGATCCGACGTATCATTTCCGCCCGGCGTACTTCCTGTTCCGTCGGGGAGAGCACTTCGCCGGAGTTCTTCTGGACGCCGGCCGGGCCGATGAATGCCGCAATCTTTGATAATGTTTCCATCCCGGCTTCCTCAAAGAAACCGAGTGCGATACCGAGCCGTAAGTCGCTGATTCGCTTCATCGCTTCCGAGTCGGTAATCATCCGGGCGTACATTAATTCACCGTACGATCGATACACCCGATCCCGGATTTTTTCCGGATTGCTCTCGAAAAGCTCCACGCGCAATTTGCGCTCCAGTGACAGGACTTCTTCCACCATCCTTTTAAAACTCAGAAGCACATTGATCTCCGATATGCCGAGCGTGATCTGATTCGAAAGTTGATACACGTTTCCGTTGGCCTGACTGTGTTCACCGAGATATCCGCGAACCGCAAATCCGGCATGTGAAAGGCCGTCAATCAAGGGTTGCATTCTGCCGAGCAGAGTCAGTGCCGGAAGATGAACCATGACCGACGCTCTCATTCCTGTCCCGGTATTGGTCGGACATGCCGTCAGAAATCCGTACTGATCCGAATAGGCGATCGGCAGATTTTTTTCGAGAAAGATAGCAATTTCCTCCGCCTTCCGGTAGGCTTGATCGAGCGAAAACCCGCAATTCATGACTTGCACACGCAAATGGTCTTCCTCGTTTACCATAATGCTCACCGACTCGTCCTTCGAGATGCAGACGCTTTGACCCGAGCCGCCCTTGGCGAGTTCGTCGCTGATCAGATGTTTCTCGACCAGCGCGAGTCGGTCAGGCTCCGGAAGAAGATCCATGTTCAGTGATACAAATTTATCCGTGTCTGCGGACGGAAGAGAATGGAGGCATTCCACCGCGCGGTCGCGCAATTCAATCATTTTGTCGTTTGTCATGCGATGAGGAAATGAGTAGCCGTCCAGATTACGGGCAAGTCGTACTCTGCTGGAAAGAACCACATCACCGTCTCTGCCGCATTGAATATACCAACTCATACACTCACTCTCCCCTCATCTTCAATTCCGTAATCTCGTCCCGGAGCCTCGCCGCCGTTAGATAGTCTTCCCGTTCAACCGCGGCTTTCAGTTCGTCGGTTTTATGCGTCAACATCGCCATTCGGTGCTTCTTTTCCATGCTCGACAATTCGTCGGATCCGGCGGGTTTCTCTTCCGCGTGATCATGACTTTCTGCTTTCGGGTCCGGTTCCGCGTGACTTACCGAAGAAACCTCCCCGGAAAATTCGGTATTCGATGTGTTCGTACCGTTATCCGCGCTGTCGCTTTTCGAGAAAAGATTCGGCGCGTCGGAGTCGCAAACGGATAATCCGATGCCTTCGATACGGTCATCCTGAGTGCACGCTTCTTCTTCCGCACGCTTCTTGGAACTCGGCTTCACCTTTTCGCCCAACTTTCTTCCGAGATGCTTCTTTCCCATCTGGGTTCGACAGAAAACCGGGTCAAGTTGGGTTCCGAAGGCCTCATAGCAATCGGGACAGCCCAGAAATCCTGTTTTTCTGAATTCGTCGAAAGATAGATTACAGCGCGCGCATCTGGTCGTCCGACGTCGCTGAATATCATCCGCACCGATACCGAACGTCGTCTGAAAAGCGTTGCCCATTACCGCGAAGGGATTATTCAATTTGACGGGAGAGGTAAAAGTCGGTATCGAAATCCCCATCTCTCTCGCGCAAACGTCACAAAGCATGAAGGTCTGTGGCTTCTTACCCAGCTCCTGTTGGACGATTTGTACGTTTGCTTCGCGTTCTTTACATTTTTGACACTTCATGTTTCACTCCTTATCCTTTCGCCGACAAATTCTTGTCGGGAATAATCATAGACTGCCCGTGATCAAACTGATGATCATGTTTTTAAATATTCCCATTCGAACCGTTCCTTTGCGGTCCGAATCGATGCCGGATAGTGCGTTATCCGAAACGGCTGCCATCATCAGTTTCGCCTGCCCGCTTGTAATGACTTGATAATCCAGAAAATTCTGAAGGTATATCTCTGCCTGTTGCTGAGAAAGGTCCTCGCCTAAAGAATTGATCGTATGCATCAAATACTCTGTCGTGGCGCGATTCTGTACTCTGGATACACGAATCTGACCTCCGCCTCCGCGACGGCTCTCCACAATAAAACCCTGACCGTTCGTAAATCGCGTCGACAATACATAAGTGATCTGAGACGGTACGCAATTGACCTTCTCGGCCAGAGAGCTTCTGCTGATCACCGCAACGCCCTCGTTATCATCGAGCATTTGCTTGATCATCGCTTCTATGACATCTACCAAACGCGCCATTTGATCACCTTTCCTTTTGACTTTGATTATCTTTGACTTACTTTAATTATAATCCCGCCCGGCTTTCTGTCAAGAATCAAATCGCAACAAAACAAAGCCGCCGCGCCAAAGGTGCGACGGCGTGCTTTACCGACCGGCAAATTCAGTGTCGATTACTATTCCGCGGACTCTGTCTCTAATGCTGTTTCCGAATGCGATCCGATCAAATCGGCATTCTCGGGAATAACCGGAACAGCCGTGATCTTGCGGTAGCGACTCATCCCGGTTCCCGCCGGAATCAGCTTACCGATGATGACATTCTCTTTGAGTCCGAAAAGCGGGTCGATCTTGCCCTTGACTGCGGCGTCTGTCAGGACACGGGTCGTCTCCTGGAAGGATGCGGCCGACAGGAAAGAATCCGTCGCCAAAGATGCTTTTGTAATACCCAGAAGAGTCCTCTTGCCCTTGGCGGGCTCAAGACCGCGCGCTTCGATCCGGCTGTTATCCTCTTCAAAGTCAAAGATGTCCACGAGACTTCCGGTCATGAATTCGGTATCTCCGGGATCGTCGATCCGAACCTTGCGCATCATCTGACGGGTAATGACTTCAATGTGCTTATCGTTGATGGTAACACCACCGCTCTTATAAACCTTAATGACCTCGCTGATGATATACTTCTGAACACCGCGGACGCCCTTGATCTTCATGATCTCCTGCGGGCTTACCGTACCGTCTGTCAAAAGATCGCCGGCTTCGACAAAATCTCCGTCACATACCTTGAGCGTCGCCGAGTAGGAAATCGGGTATCTCTTTTCTTCGATCCCCAACTCGCTGTCTTCGGTCTCAGCCGCGGTAACAACGATATCGCGCTTGCGCTTCAAGCCTTCCTCGATCCGAACGATACCGTCGATCTCGGAAATGATCGCCTGTCCTTTGGGCTTTCTGGCCTCGAAAAGCTCCTCAACACGCGGCAGACCCTGAGTAATGTCATCGCCCGAAGCGATACCGCCGGTGTGGAACGTACGCATCGTCAATTGTGTACCGGGCTCTCCAATGGACTGTGCAGCCATAATGCCGACCGCTTCTCCGCCGATCGCCTTCTCGCCGGTTGCCAGGTTCACTCCGTAGCAGTGAGCACAGACTCCTCTTCTGGAACGGCAATCAAACACAGAACGAATCTTGACTCTCGAGAAACCGAGTTCCTCGATCTTCTTGGCGATATCCATGCTGATCAGCTCATTGCGCCCGATGATCAATTCGCCGGTCTGAGGATGAACAATCTCTTCGGCGGTAAACCGACCGGCGAGACGCTCGCTCAGAGGCTTGATCACATCCTTTTTATCATTAGCGACCGTGGCCAACTCACGAACGTATGTGAAGTCGTCCGTTCCGCAATCTTCCTCCGAAATAATGACATCTTGAGCGACGTCGACTAACCGGCGGGTCAGGTATCCGGAATCCGCCGTCTTCAGTGCGGTATCCGAAAGTGATTTTCTTGCGCCGTGGGAGGAGATAAAAAACTCCAGAACGTTCATACCTTCACGAAGATTGGATTTGATCGGGATCAATATGGTCCGGCCCGAAGTATCGGACATATTTCCGCGCATTCCGGCCAATTGCTTGATCTGGTTGATCTGACCGCGGGCACCGGAGTCCGACATCATCTTGATCGGATTGTACGGTCCGAGGTTCTTCTTCAATTCTTCGGTGATTGCATCCGTCGTGTTGTTCCAGATACCGATAACGGCTCGGTCATGGCCATCCTTATTCAACATACCGCGATCATACATCATGTTAACATGTTCGACTTTTTCCTCAGCCTCGCTGATCATTTTCTCCTTAACATCCGGGACGATCATGTCCTCAATGCCGATGGAAATACCGCCGCGCGTCGAATACTTGTAACCGAGCGACTTGATGTCATCGAGAAGAGCGGCCGTCTTATCAATGCCGTGAACACGAATCGCACGATCAATAACATCCTCAAGTCGCTTCTTGCCAATCAGGAAATCACACTCCAAATGGAGTTCGTTCTCGGGAATCGAGCGATCAACATAGCCCAGATCCTGAGGGATGATCTCATTGAAAATGAAACGACCGAGAGTTGACTTCACCAATCCTGTTTTACTGCGCCCGTTCACTTCGCGAGTGACACGAATGGTAATCGGAGCGTGCAACTCCAGGTGATGTTCGTCATAAGCCATGACTGCTTCTTCCAGGCATGAGAAAATCATCCCCTCGCCTCTCTCGTCGGGCTTATCAATCGTCAGGTAATAGCAACCTAAGATCATATCCTGCGTCGGAACCGTGACCGGCTTTCCGTCCTGAGGCTTCAACAGGTTATTCGAAGAAAGCATGAGGAAACGAGCCTCGGACTGCGCCTCAGCCGACAGCGGAACATGAACCGCCATCTGGTCTCCGTCGAAGTCTGCATTAAATGCCGTACAGACCAACGGGTGCAGTTTGATGGCACGTCCTTCGACCAGGATCGGCTCAAAGGCTTGAATACCGAGTCTGTGGAGTGTCGGTGCGCGGTTCAGCATGACCGGATGATCCTTGATGACTTCTTCGAGAATATCCCAAACGACATCGGAAGAGCGTTCCACAAGTCTCTTGGCGGTCTTGATATGTTGTGCGTGTCCGTCGTTTACAAGGCGTTTCATGACAAAGGGCTTAAAGAGCTCAAGTGCCATTTCCTTCGGAAGTCCGCATTGGTGCATCTTCAGTTCCGGGCCGACGACGATAACCGAACGACCGGAGTAGTCGACACGCTTCCCGAGAAGATTCTGACGGAAGCGGCCTTGTTTACCTTTCAGCATATCCGAAAGTGACTTGAGCGCGCGGCTGGAAGCGCCCGTTACCGGACGTCCCCTTCTGCCGTTATCGATCAATGCGTCAACCGCTTCCTGAAGCATGCGCTTCTCGTTGCGGACGATGATCTCCGGTGCACCAAGTTGTAAAAGCTTGCTCAGGCGATTATTCCGGTTGATTACCCGTCGATACAAATCGTTCAGGTCCGACGTCGCAAAACGTCCGCCATCCAACTGAACCATCGGACGAAGCTCGGGAGGCAACACGGGCAGGACGTCCAATATCATCCATTCCGGCTTATTCCCGGATTTCTTGAAAGCCTCGACAACCTCGAGCCGCTTCACGATTCTGGCCTTCTTCTGTCCGGATGTGTTACGAAACTCCTCACGGAGGCTATCCGCCAATTTATTGACGTCGATCTGCTTGAGCAAGATCTTGATCGCCTCAGCACCCATCTTGGCAACAAAGGAGTTGCGCCCGTATTGATCGACCGCCTCACGGTACTCTTTTTCCTCGATGATCGAGTTCTTAAGAAGTTCGGTCGTTCCCGGGTCAATGATAATATAAGCGCCAAAATAGAGGACACGCTCAAGGTTCCTGGGCGTAATATCAAGAATCAAGCCCATACGGCTCGGGATGCCTCTGAAATACCAGATATGAGAAACCGGAGCGGCCAACTCGATGTGCCCCAATCGCTCGCGGCGAACCTTGGACTTGGTCACCTCGACGCCGCAGCGATCGCAGATAATTCCCTTATAGCGAATTTTCTTGTACTTACCGCAATGGCATTCCCAGTCCTTCTGCGGCCCGAAAATCCTCTCGCAAAACAATCCGTCACGCTCGGGCTTCAAAGTCCTGTAGTTGATAGTTTCCGGCTTTTTCACCTCACCGTGCGACCATCCTTTGATGATCTCGGGCGAGGCCAGTCTGATCCCGATGGACTCGAAATGATTCAGTTCAAACATATGCACGAAGTCTCCTTCCCATGCGACAAATCCCGCGTGATAAACGACGCGAAACCGAAATCGTTACTCTTCCTCAGTCAGATCATCCGCGACCTCAACCGAGTCTTCATCGTCGACACCAAGCTCCAGATCCGGAAACTCCAAGTCATCCAGGCTGTCCGAGTTCTCGGAATCGTCGGTCAACTCACCGTCCGGGCCGACTTCGGAAAAGCCCTGCCCCGCCAGCTCGCCCTCACTGGGTTGGAGGATATACTTCGATATCAGCTCGGGATCGGGAGACGGAAGATCTCCGTCCTCCTCGGTCGCGTCCGGTATCTCGCACTCCTCGTTCTCTCCGGAGTAGATGTGTACATCCAGCGCCAACGACTGAAGCTCGCGAACCAGAACCTTGAAGGATTCCGGAATGCCGGCCTCCGGAACGCTCTGCCCCTTTACGATCGACTCGTAGGTCTTCGTGCGTCCGGCAATATCGTCGGATTTCACCGTAAGGATCTCCTGAAGGGTATGCGCCGCACCGTATGCCTCAAGCGCCCAAACCTCCATCTCTCCGAATCGCTGACCGCCGAACTGAGCTTTGCCTCCCAACGGCTGTTGCGTGACCAGAGAATACGGTCCGATCGACCGGGCATGGATCTTGTCATCAACCAAGTGGTGCAGTTTCAAGTAGTACATAACACCCACCGTGATCCGACTCTCGAAGGGCTCTCCGGTACGGCCGTCGTACAGAATGGTCTTGCCGTCGGAATCAATGCCGGCCTCCTTAAAGGCCGCAACAATATCCGTTTCGTTCGCTCCGTCGAAAACCGGCGTCGCAACCTTCCAATTCAGCGCACGGGCCGCGTAGCCGAGATGAACCTCAAGCAACTGACCGATATTCATACGGGACGGAACACCCAAGGGGTTCAAAACGATATCCAGCGGGGTGCCGTCCGGCAGGAAAGGCATGTCCTCCTCGGGAAGGATCATCGAGACGACGCCCTTATTTCCGTGGCGGCCGGCCATCTTGTCACCGACAGAGAGTTTTCTCTTCTGCGCGATGTATACACGAACCAGCTTATTCACACTACCCTTGAGCACATTGTCGCTGTCCTTTGTGAAAACCTTAACATCAACAACGATGCCGGATTCTCCGTGCGGAACACGAACGGAGGTATCACGAACCTCGCGGATCTTCTCGCCGAAGATCGCACGGTACAGGCGCTCTTCCGCGGTCAATTCCGTCTCGCCCTTCGGTGTGACTTTACCGACCAGAATATCTCCGGCCTGAACCTCTGCACCGATGCGAACCACGCCTTCTTCGTCTAAATCCTTGAGAGCGTCGTCGCTGACGTTGGGAATTTCGCGGGTAACCTCTTCCGCACCCAGTTTTGTGTCTCTCGCTTCGCACTCATATTCCTCAATATGGATCGAGGTGTAGACATCGTCCCGAACCATTCTTTCGTTTATGAGAACCGCGTCTTCATAGTTATAACCTTCCCAGGTCATAAACCCGATCAGCACATTTCTGCCGAGTGAAAGCTCTCCTTCACTGGTGGAAGGACCGTCGGCAATGACGTCACCGGCCTTGATTTCGTCGCCTTGGCGAACGATCGGCTTCTGGTTGATGCAGGTGCTCTGGTTCGAGCGCTGATACTTGATCAGTGAATAGCTTTCCTTCTTTCCTTCACGGGTCATGATGTCAATACGATCTGCGGCTACATAGGAAACCGTTCCGTCACTCTTGGCGACTCTGCAAACTCCGGAGTCCTTTGCCGCTCTGTACTCCATACCGGTGCCGATAATCGGAGACTCGGTCTGGATCAGGGGCACAGCCTGACGTTGCATGTTCGAACCCATGAGCGCACGGTTCGCGTCGTCGTTTCCCAGAAACGGAATCAGCGCCGTCGCGACGGATACCAACTGCTTCGGAGAAACGTCCATGTAGTCGACCAGTTCCGGACTGACTTCCTTAAACTCGTCAAGATAGCGGCAAACCACTTTCTTGTCGAGGAAGCGTCCCGTTTCATCGATCGGCTCATTGGCCTGAGCGACATTGAAATAATCCTCTCGGTCCGCGGTCATATAGACGACGTCGCGGGTAACAATGCCCTTTTTCTTATCATAATAACGATAAGGCGTCTCGATAAATCCGTATTGATTGACTCTGGCATAGGTCGCTAGCGAATTGATCAAGCCGATGTTCGGACCCTCGGGGGTCTCAATCGGGCACATTCTTCCGTAGTGCGAGGAGTGAACGTCACGGACCTCAAAGTTCGCACGATCACGGGAAAGACCTCCCGGACCCAATGCGGACAATCTTCTCTTATGCGTCAACTCCGCAAGCGGGTTCGGCTGATCCATGAACTGAGACAGCTGTGAAGAGCCGAAAAATTCTTTGACCGCCGCGCTGACGGGGCGAGTGTTAACGAGCTGTAAGGGAGTAACGGTCGAAATGTCGGGAACAGCTCCCATACGCTCGCGAATATTTCTCTCCATGCGCGAAAAGCCGATTCGAATCTGATTCTGTAAAAGTTCTCCGACGGAACGCACTCTTCTGTTTCCGAGGTGATCGATGTTATCCAGATGTCCGATCCCGTACTCGAGTCCCAGAAAATAGCTGACAGTCGCGACGATATCTTCCACGGTCAAGTGCTTCGGCATCAGGTCATACTGATGCGCTTTCAAGGCTTCGGTCAATGCTTCCGCAATTTGACCTTTCTCCGCTGAACGTATTTCCGAAATGATAGAACGGAGCACTCCGGTTCTGACTTTCTCGTTAATCGGAGTCGACGCAATGTCGAAGTCCTTCAATTCTTTGGCCGAGAAACTCGCGCGAATAAATGCATCAGCGTCCAGTCTGGCGTTACCGATTACCTTAAACTCACGCTCCGAAATACGAATCGTATCTCCGATGGTTGTGATCGGGAAAATGAAAACCTCGTTGATCCCGGCATTTTCAATCTCAATCGCCTTCTCAGAAGAAATCAGAGACTCCGCCTTGAGCAGCATCTCTCCGTCGTCGGATACGATATCGCGCGAAGATCTGTGACCTTCGATACGTGTAGCCAGCGACAACTTCTGATTAATTTTATAAATGCCGACCCGCGCCAGATCGTAGCGCTTCGGATCAAAGAACATTCCGTTCAGGAGAGATTCCGCTCCCTCAATGGAGGTAGGCTCGCCGGGACGCAGTTTGCGATAAAGCTCCGAAAGGCCTTCCTCGCGGGAATGCGACGGATCCTTCTCGATTGTCGCGTTCAAACACCTTTCATCTCCGAAAAGCGCCCTTAACTCATCGTCAGATCCGATTCCGAGTGAACGCAGGAAGACAGTCAGAGGAAATTTGCGCGCGCGATCCACGCGCACGTAAATGACGCCGTTGGCGTCCATTTCATATTCCAACCAAGCTCCGCGATTCGGGATAACCTGAGACGCGTAAAGCTCGATATCGGACTTATCTCTTTCGGATGAATAGTACGCGCCCGGAGACCGGACCAGCTGGCTGATAATTACGCGCTCGGCACCGTTGATAATAAACGTGCCGTTATCCGTCATGATGGGAAAGTCACCGATAAAAACGGACTGCTCCGTAATTCTGTTCTCGCGCTTGTTGTTCAGGCGCACCAGAACTTTCAACGGAGCGGCAAAATTGGAATCCTTCTCTTTACACTCTTCGATACTGTTCTGGGGATGGTCAATATCGAATTCCTTGTTGATAAACGAAAGCTCAATGTCTCCCGAAAAGTCCGTGATAGGTGATACTTCGTGTAAAACCTCCATCAGACCTTCGTCCAAAAACCATTGATATGAATTCTTCTGGACCTCGATCAGATTCGGCACTTCAATGACTTCGTCGATACGAGAATAGGATAACCGTTCCACTCTTCCCTGCTTGACGGGACGCACCATTACACATCACCTCACGAATGTTCCGGCTCTTTGGCCATCAATGTCGCGTCAACGGCATTTACGGATAGCAAAACGGTCGTACAGCCGAATAAACGGTCCGTTTCTTCCTCTAAAAACACGAAAGGCGACATGCCTCCAATTTATGACGCGCTATAGAATGATAGCACCGAAGGAGGCATGTGTCAATGAAAATATATTTAATTCTTTGTGCGGCATCGAGGCTAATAAGTCGCGAAATCGATGTTCCCGTATTTGATCTTAAAAGAGAGTTCTCCTTGCGCTTCAATGCCCAGCATCCATTCGTCGTAACGCTCGCTCATGATCGATTTGCGAACCTCACTCTGCCATGCGGGAAGATACTCTTTGAAGAAATAAATCTCAACATATTCATCCGCCTTAAGAACGGTCATATCGCCGGGCTTACGGTCGGGATCAGTCAGCCAGTTTGCCTTATCCATATTGATTTGCAAAGTCATATCATCCGAGAAAAGGCTTAACTCCGGCACTCCGGTAACCAGCCCACCGGCCATTCTCAAAGAGGAATCTTCGGATTTCTGCTTGGCAAGCAACGCGAAGGAAGCCTCGTCGCTGACCTGAGCCATGATCTCGGCGGCTTCCAGATTGGTTTTTTCCTTCTCTGTCTCGAGAATTTTACCGTCCGTCCCGAATTCACCGGAATAGTGGAGGCGAATGGAACGATAGGAGAACGTCCGCTCCTCGTCTAACTGGCGGGACAGATAATAAACCGCTATAGATCCCGCTTCTACGTCGAAAACTGCCTTGTCCCCTTCGACCCGGTCCGGAGAATAGAAGAAATTCGCAGCCTCTTCGCCAAACCCCTTGATCGTATTTATCGAGTACTTCTCGGCATAGGTCGGGTCTTTCCCGTCCATAAAGGATTCGGCTTCGGAATCATCCGAAAGCTCCGCACTCACGTTGCGGAAACTCACGGGATCCGTCGCGCGCCCGGACAGTTCATCCGCCTTGCTTCTGGCTTCCGCTTTCGCGGCGGCTTTCTGTTCTTCGGTTGCGCCCTCCTCAAAGTTTGCTCGGAAGAAATAATAATGGAACGTAACCAGTTCCGTTTTGTTGCCCATTTCATCGATTTCTGCCCGGAGTTCCTCCGGGGTCGGCATAAATTTATACTGCAAAAGATACTGCATATATTCGTCGGCAATCAGTTCGCGCTCCAGAAAAGACGCGAAACTTGTGACGGTAATCCCGCTGCCGTAAAGACGTGTCAAGTACTGATCCGCAGTCATTTGATGGCCGTAAATCTCTGTATTGGTCTTCACCGCATCCCGTAAGGCCTGTATCGAGTCGCGTACCGAAAACTCAACGACCTCGGGCTTAAAGTCCTTGTCGTTACGGGCCTGCTTCTCAATAAGGATGGATTGCAGGAGCGTCAGGCATGCATGCTCGTAAATATACTCTCTGTATGTTTTCCCGGGATTTTCAGAGTTGTAAAGCCGATCCCCTTCCGGAATCGGCTGTTCCTCCATCTCAATCGAAAAATCGGCCGGAAGCATTTGATATTGTGACAATTGAGAAAGAGCCGATGAGTATAAATATTTCAGCTCGTTTACCTTAATCCTCTCAATGACCTTCGGGGAACCGCCTTCCGGAGTCAGTGTGATCTCCGCGCCGGTCAGAAGCATTGCGGGAACATTGGCGATATAAGCGAAAAAGCCGCCAACCGATATCACAAGAACCAGAATGAAGGAGACGATGACAAGCGTCCTCTTTGCGGAGGAGCTAAGTATCGGCTTCTTGTTTTTCTTGCCTTTTACGGCCGCTTTTGTTTTGTTTTCCATATTGATTACGTCCTTCTTCCGTGGTTCTTTTCGAGGCACAGCACGCCTATTATAATTCCCGTTCCGTCAGAATGCAAGAAAGTGCGGAAAGATTCTCCAGCCAATACGTCGGCGACAGAGATGCAAGCTCGTCTTTGGGCATATAAGTCCAACCAACCGCCGCCGAATCGGTTCCGGCATTGCGGGAACAAATCAGGTCATGGATACTGTCGCCCACGAACAGGATCCTTTTCGGATCGGCAATGCCAAGTTTCCCCGCCGCGAAGAAAATCGGAGCGGGAGCGGGTTTGTGTTCCGTCGTGTCCTCGCGGGTAACCAAAACGGAGAAATATTTCTCGAGGTCAAATTGCCGCATGGTGAAAAGAGCGGGATCTCTGCGTTTGGATGTGACCACGCCCTGAACGACGCCCAGATCCGCCACCGCGGAAAGACCTTCGTGAATTCCCGGAAAAATGCGAACGTCAGTCGGCAGATAAAGATCATTTGCGCGAATATAGGCATCGTGCAATTTGCGTTGGGTCTCCTCGTCGTATTCGCGAAAAGCGGTCCATAACGGAAGCCCGATGGTCGCAAGGATATCTTTATCATCCTTTCGAATTCCGAGCACCTCTTCGAAAGCGATATGAAAACATTTCAAAATCAAAGGGATCGTATCGACGAGTGTTCCGTCGAAATCATAAAGAATCGCATCGTATTTCAGTGATTTTCGCGAAAACAAAGTTTCCTTCTCATTCTTCATTCTTTTCCTCTTCCTCCGGTTCTTCTTGGGGAGGAAGAATATGCAGTCGCAGTTTGGAGATCCATTTGTCTTCCACCTTCTCGACCCGGATGATGATGTTCTTGTAGGCGACTTCGGGGGTCTCACCATCATTGGGGATACGGTCCAAAAGCTGAATCGCCAGGCCGGCGATCGTATCATAGTCCTCGTCGGGAAGGTCGATGCCGACGGCGATTTCCAGATCGTTAAGCGTCATGTCGCCGGACACGATATAGTCGCCGTCCGGAAGCAAAGTCAATTGCGGTTCCGCTTTGTCAAACTCGTCGGTGATGTTACCGACGATTTCCTCAATCATGTCTTCTATGGTCGCGATACCCATGGTGCCGCCGTACTCGTCAACGACGACCGCCATTTGTATACCGCCCTTCTTCATCTCGCGAAACAGCGAGGAGAGTTTCTTATTCTCATGCACGACCAGCGGGCGGCGCAGGAGTTTCTGTAGCGAGAAGGCCTCTCGCTTGTCGGGGCAGGACGAATACGCGAGCAGGTCCTTGATGTGAAGAACACCGACGATATCATCGATCGTGTCACGGTATACCGGTATACGGGTAAACTGCTCTTCTGTGGCGACTTTCATCACTTCGTCGATGCTTGCGTCCACCGGGAGAGATACTATTTTTCTTCGATGGGTCATGATCTCCGACGCTTCCTTGTCGTTAAACTCGAAAACGTTCTGGATCATCTGTTTCTCTTCGTCCTCGATCGAGCCGGACTCACTGCCGACGTCGACCATCATTCGGATTTCTTCCTCTGTAACATTCTTGTCGTTGGCGTTCGGGTCAATGCCGAAAAGCCGTAACACCGCATTCGTTGAAAGCGTCAGGAGTTTAACGAACGGTTTCATCAGAAACCCGAATGTCTTAACGATCGATGCCGACACAAACGCGACGCGTTCGGGATATTTCTGGGCGATCCGCTTGGGTACGAGTTCACCCAACACCAGCGAAAAATAGGCGAGTACGACTGTGATGACGATCATACTGGTCGGACGCAGGAAAGATTCGTATTTCCCGGCCTTGTCGATCGCGCCGTAAAGAAGATCCGTGAATTTGTCGGCCGCGAATGCGGACGACAGGAATCCGGCCATCGTCACGCCGACCTGAATGGTTGCGAGAAAAGAGCCCGGGTTCTCAATGAATCGAAGGACTCTTCGGGCACTCCGGTGACCATCCTCCGCCATTCTTTTAATTTTGTTGTCGTTGAGGGTGATTACTGCCATTTCCGTGGCGGAAAAAAATGCGTTGATCAAGACAAAAATGAATACTATGATCAGGTCGATAATGATTCGGCCTATATCGTCATCGGGCACAGTGTCTCCTGTCCTTTCTTGGGTAAACATCCCGCCGCGGCGTCCGTATCTGCCGCGAATACCGATCTTGGAGTGTTGCGCGAAACCTATCGCGCAATCTCCTTACAAAAGAGAATATAGCAGATTTCGGATTCTTCCACAAGAACGCCCGTTCAACGGAGCTTTTCGAGTTGTTCGAACAACGTCTTCTGCACCGCTTGCGGATCGGCTTTTCCCCGAAACATGCGCATCGACTGACCGATCAGGAATTGAGCGCTCTTGGGGTTCCCCGAGAGATAATCACCGACCGCTTTTTCGTTTTCTTCGATGACACGGGCGATCGCCTCCAGAATGACCGATTGGTCCGAGACCATTGCCAAAGCATTCCTCTTGATGTACTCTGCCGGATCAACGTCTGTCGCGAAAACCTCCGCGAGAACTTTTCTGCCGACCGTTCGACTGATGACGCCGTTTGTTACCATTTCGATAATTTTACCGAGAGAATCCTCCGAGAAAGATATGTCCTCCGGCTGGCATTGGGCGTCCTTCATCAGCTTCAGGAGATCGGTCATGATCCAGTTGGACGCCTCCTTGGGATTGCCGCACAGCTCCGCGGTCCGCTCGAAAACACGAACCAGGGGAAATGAAGCGGTAAGTATGTCCGCGTCGTATTCCGGAAGTCCGAGGTCCCGGATATAGCGTTCCTTTCTCGCCTCGCGAAGCTCCGGAATCTCGCGGGAAACCTCGTCGATAAAATCCTCGCTGATTTGGACGGGCAGAAGATCCGGCTCCGGGAAGTATTTATAGTCGTGTGCGTTTTCCTTACTGCGCATGGAATAAGAAACACCCTTATCGTCGTCCCATCGCCGCGTTTGCTGTTTGATGCTTTTCCCGGCCCGGATCCGTTCGATCTGGCGATTGGTTTCACCCTCGATCGCCCGTGTGATCGCTTTGAGTGAAGCCATGTTTTTCATCTCGGTGCGCGTGCCGAATTTTTCTTCGCCGGCCGGACGAACCGAAAGATTGATATCCGCGCGCATCGAGCCTTCCTGCATTTTGCAGTCGGAAACACCGATGTACTGAAGTGTTGTTTTCAACTTTTCGAGGAAATCACCGACCTCTTCCGCATTTCGAAAATCGGGTTCGGTGACGATCTCGATCAACGGTATACCACACCGGTTGTAATCGACCAGCGTGCATTTCTCTTGCGGATCATGAACTAATTTGCCGGCATCCTCCTCCATATGCATCTCATGGATGCGGATCCTTTTTCCGGAGGCGCCTTCACCGATCAAGACATATCCGTTCCGGCAGATCGGCAGATACAGCTGTGAAATCTGATATGCCTTGGGCAGGTCGGGATAGAAATAATTCTTGCGGTCAAATTTACCGTTTCTCGTTATCTCGCAATGCGTGGCGAGTCCTGCTCGCACGGCATATCGAAGTACCTCTCGATTCAGGGCCGGGAGCGTCCCGGGCATGCCGGAGCAAATCTCGCAGACATGGGTATTGGGATCTCCGCCGAAAGCCGTCGGACAGGCGCAGAATATTTTCGACTCGGTCGAAAGTTCGACATGAACCTCCAGTCCGATCACAACTTCATATTCGCTCATCTTTCGACCCCTCCCTCTTCGCAGTCGTCAAACAATCCGGGAACCCGCAGATGGTGTTTTGTCGAACGTTGGAAAAGGCTCGCCGCACCGACCATCAACTGCTCCCCGTGATAAGGGCCGATCAATTGAAGTCCGACAGGCATCCCGTTCCGGTCTGATCCGCAGGGGATCGAAGCAGACGGAAGTCCGACGATGTTGGGAAGGACGGTATATATATCGCCCAAATACATCTTGAGCGGATCCGAAAGACTCTCTCCGATTCGCGGTGCCGTTGCGGGCGCCGTCGGGCCGATCATGAGATCGCAGGAAGCAAACGCTTCGTCAAAGGTCTTCTTGATGATTGCCTTGGCTTGGAGCGCTTTCTTATAGTATGCCTCATAATAGCCGCTGGACAGCACGTAATTCCCGAGCATAATACGTCGTTTGACCTCCAGCCCGAAGCCCTCGCTTCGACTGCGAATATAAATCTCGGACAGATTCTCCGCGCCTTTGGCCCGGTATCCGTACTTGATACCGTCGTAGCGGGAGAGGTTGGAGCAAGCCTCGGCACAAGCGATTATGTAGTAAGTCGGAATCGCGTATTCCACGATCGGGAGTCGGATCGGAATCACCGTCGCACCCAGATCTTTATATTTTTCGGCGGCTTCACGAACGCGTGCCTCGACGTCCGGGTCAATTCCTTCGCCAAAGTAATCGACCGGCATTCCGATCCGAAGATCTTTGCCCGAAAAAGACCGCGCTGCCGCAAGATCGATCGGAGTGGATTCGTTTGTCGTCTGGTCCGCCGGATCCTTACCGGCAATTTGATTCAAGGCCGCCGCGCAATCAAGAATATCGCGCCCGATCGGGCCGATCTGATCAAGCGACGAAGCGTACGCAATCAGACCGAATCGGGAGACGGTACCGTAGGTCGGCTTAATCCCGCTTACACCGCAGTACGAACATGGCTGACGTATGGATCCGCCCGTATCGGAGCCGTACGCGTAAAAGGCGGTTCCGGCCGCGACGGATGCCGCGGCACCGCCGGAGGAACCGCCCGGAACGCGGCTCGTATCCCACGGATTCCGAACCGGCCCGAAATATGAGGTCTCGGAGGTTGATCCCATGCAAAACTCATCCAGATTCAGCTTCCCGACCAATACCGCACCCGCTTCCTCGAGTTTTTTCATGATCGTCGCGGAATACGGCGGCGAAAAATCGGCAAGCATCCGGGATCCGCAGGTCGTAGGAAGTCCTTCCGTGCAAATATTGTCCTTGATCGCAAACGGGACCCCCGCAAGCGGAGACGCAGATTCTCCGGCGCAGATTTTTTTCTGGACTTCCTCGGCCCGTTGAAGCGCAAGATCCGCGAAAACCCGGATGTAACCGTTGAGCCGCGCATCCTTTTGCCCGATGGCCTCGAGCATCGCGAACGTCGCGTCTACGCTTGTGATCGCGCCTTCCCGGATTGCCCGGCCGACATCCAACGCTGTCATTTTCATGATATCTTTACTGTTCATATCGCATTCGGCCTCGCTTTTTTCTCGTTAAAACCGACGCGCCCGGATCGCCATTGATCGAAGCCGCTTAGATTTTCGAGCGTAATCATTCCGTCGATGCTTCTATTCGACCGTCTTCGGCACCTTGAAGCATCCGTCCTTCTGCTCGGGAGCGTTTCTTAAAATCTCGATTCTCCGGTCACCGTTGACGGCCCGATCCTCTCGAAAAACGGGCGCCATCGGAACCGTATGCGACAGCGGCTCGATGTCGTCCGTCCGAAGTTCGTTCAACTTCTCGATATACTCCAAAATACTAGACAAATCCCTTCGTGTCCGGACTTTCTCATCCGGAGTCAGACGGATGCGTGCCAATTGCTCGAGATACTCGATTTGCTCGGCATCAATTCCGACGGGATCATTTCCGTTCGATTTCTCGGAAGATGTCATACTCACCCCTTCTTTCGATCGTTCAGTAGCGCAACTAATAATTCCCGGATCACCTGCGGATCTCCTTTGCCGCGCAGAGCCTTCATCGACTGTCCGATCAAGAACTGGATATTCCTCTCGTTTCCGCCCAAATACTCGGAAACCGCCTTCTCGTTCTGATCCAGAACCTCCCGGATGACCGGCTCGATCGCGCCGGCGTCGGAAACCTGAAGAAGACCGTTCTGCTCGACATAATCCTTCGGGAGAATGTCTGTCTCGAGAACCGCCGCGAGCGTTTTTTTCCCAACGGAACGATTGATTTTACCTTCGGAGATCATCAGGAGGATCTCTCCGAGCGAATCCGGCCGGAAGTGCATATCTTCCGGTTGTAACTGCGCCTCGTTCAAGAGTTTCATCAGCTCGGTCATCACCCAGTTTGAGGCATCCTTCGGATTCTTGCATATCTCGACAGTGCGTTCGAAAACATCGACCAGATGCTTTGAGCCGGTTAATATATCCGCATCATACTCGGGCAGTTCAAACTCCCGGATATACCTCGCTTTTTTCTCTTCCTGAAGCTCCGGAAGCGTCTCTCGGATGTTTCGGATATCGTCCTCCCCGACGATTACCGGCATCAGGTTCGGATCCGGGAAATACTTATAATCATGAGCGTTTTCTTTGCTCCTCATCGCATACGATCGATTCTTGTTGTCATCCCATCTTCTGGTTTCCTGACAGAGCGTTCCGCCGGCTTCGATAACCTCGATATGACGGGCGGATTCTCCGTCGATCGCCCGCGCGATCGACTTGAGCGAAGCCATGTTCTTCATCTCGGTACGAACGCCGAATTTCTCGGCTCCGACCGGGCGGACCGAGATGTTGATATCCGCGCGCATTGATCCTTCCTGCATCTTGCAATCGGAGACTCCGAGATACTGAAGCGTGGACTTCAGTTTTTCAAGGTACGCGACTACTTCCCCGGCCGTTCGAAAATCGGGCTCCGAAACAATCTCGATCAAAGGCACGCTGCAGCGATTGTAATCGACGAGGGAGCAGTCGTCCCAGGAATCGTGAACCAGTTTACCCGCATCCTCCTCAATGTGGATCCGGTTGATACCGATTGACTTTTTCGCACCTTCCGTCAAAATGTCCAAGTGTCCGTTTTTGCAGATCGGATGGTACAGCTGCGTGATTTGATAGGCGGCCGGAAGGTCCGGATAAAAGTAATTCTTCCGGTCAAACCGGCTGAATTTCGATATCTCACAGTTGAGGGCGAGGCCGGCCCGGATCGCGTATTCGACGACTTTGCGGTTCAGAGCGGGCAAAGTGCCGGGCATCCCCGCGCAACCTTCGCATACATGCCCGTTCGCTTCAACTGTGAAGGCGGCGGAGCAACCGCAGAATATTTTCGACTCCGTCGAAAGCTCAACATGGACCTCGATACCCATCACGGTTTCAAAATTCGTCATGCGTCGCTCCTTTCGCCGGCATGTCCGCCCGCGCGAGCACGAGTGAAAGCGGCGGCCGCTCCGACGATGCGTTCTTCCGA
>JAAYIQ010000066.1 GCA_012523365.1 Clostridiaceae bacterium | reverse complement strand
GTGTACGGAATCTCCGGCTACTTTCTCGAGCGGGAACCCGCCGCCGGGCCGGTAGCGGCCGAAAACCTCAAAGCGCCTGCATCCCGGGACTTTCGGATTCCGGAGTCGACCGTTCTGCTCGGTTACGGGGGGACGGACGCGCGCTCGATCGGAGCGGGCTGTCGCATTCTCCGCGAGGTGTGGCCGAACGGACGAAAAACCCCCGATCCGACCTGAAAAATCTCTCCGTTCTCATTGTTTCCGGAGCCGCGCCGATACATCATCATCGGTTAATTCATACGGGGTGCGCAGGCGGATATTTTCCGTACCGCCGGATCAAGACTTTTTCGCGAAAAAACTCAAATTATACGCATTCTTTATTGTCTCTGCGGGGGAAAAAGACTATACTAATACAGGATGTTTATTATTAGTAAAATATCCTTGATTCAAACACCGTGGGGGACATCATGAAGAAGAAATTATTATCTGTTTTGATCGCGTTTATGATCCTTTTCTCGTTCGTTCCGGCGACGCTTCTGGCATCCGGAGACGATACGGGCTCGGATATCGACAACGCATATCCGGTTTATGCGTTGGACGAATTGCAGGACGCTCTTGCGGACCCCGGTATCGCGGTCGTCGAAGTGGTCGATTTGATCGTTAACACGGGATACATTACTGTTCCCGACGGAAAAACGCTGATCATAAGAGATGTCGGCGAGGACCCGACCGTATTGTGTCAGATGGATTCCATGTTCGTCGTCGAATACGGCGCGGCATTGATCAACGAGGGTTCTCTGGTCGCCCCCAACACCACCGCGTCAATCCAGATCTACGGGACATTCACCAACCGGGGTCGGATCTCTCAAAGCATTATTTTTTCATACCCGGGATCTGAGTTCATCAATGAAGCGAGCGGAGACATCGCCCGGAGAAATCTGATATACATGCGTACGTTAAGTTCGCTTCAAAACAGCGGAACCCTGCTCTGCCCTGTTTACTATTTCGCCGGTGAGGGACAAGAACCGACGATTACCGGTGTCCCTGCGGAGCAGATCAGCCGGGCGACGGTCGTCTCGGAGTTTTCCGAGATGAACTTCACGGTTTTACCGCTCGCGGAGTCTGTCAGCCGGACGGTCGGCATCGCCGGCGACGAGTCCGTTTTAATGGCGATTTGGGATTTGGGTGAAGCGTTCGCGTCGTTCGGCATGGGCTATACTTTTGAAATGGAATCCATGCAGTCGATTTCGGTGCAATCCTCCAATGAGTTTGTTCCGATGTACTATCTGCTGGATACAGATCTGAACATTATTGCGCAGAGTTCTAACGGAGTACTCCATTACACGACGGAGCCCGAAGGAACATTCTATCTGATCGCCGGCGGACTCGATGTTTACGATACCGGCTCATTTACCGTTACATTGAACGAGGCGGAATTTCCGGAAGGAAACGAACTCGATTTCACCGCATCAGCCCACTCCGATTCCGGAGACGGCTGGTCCTGGGATGCGGGAACCCAAACCCTTACACTCGACGGACTCGTATTTACAGGGCTGATTGATCTGCCCGGCGGCGCCGTCGTTTCACTGGCCGAAGGATCGAATAATTTCATTTCGGGCATTATGGATTCTGAATTTTTAATGTCACCCTGCATGATGTCTTCAGGCGACTTGCGGATAACCGGAAGCGGGAACTTAACGATCAACCACGAATATTCTTTCGGAATTTTCTGCCCGGGAACTTTGACTGTCGACGCGACCGGAACCGTTTCGGTATCCTCCGGCCTGTGTTCGCTTTTGGGTATCGAAGGAATTGTCATCGACGGTTGTCCGAACCTGATTTCCGTCTCCTCGCCCAATCCGGACGCACAACTCCTGCCTTTCCCGCTTACCGGAATTTATTCGGGCGGACCGATCCGGATCAGTGACAGTAAAGTTTTCGCGTTCGGAACCGCATTTGCGATCTCGACCGGCAATTCATATCCGTTCATCCCCGAAGAATTCGTCGGCGGGGACATTACGATCGATAACAGCGAAGTCTACGCGTATTGCAACGAAGCATATTTCGATGAACCCGGACATTTCGAGGTCAACCAAGCCGCGGCGATCTACGCCGGCGACTTTCTGACTCCGGACTCGTGGGAAGAACACGCCCGGATCATCCTGAACGAATGCAAAATTGTGTCGCCCGACGGCGGCCGTATCGTTGATGTCTACGCCTCCGGCTCCGGGTCCATGCTCAATTACAATTGTCAGACAATCACCGTTTTCCCGGACATCGAAGTGGTGACCGTTTGGGGACAAGCCGCTAAGGTCGTGCGTATCCTTCCCGCCTACGATGTGCTCTACAGCGCAAACGGCGGCACCGGGACGCTCGAGGATCCCTTAAGTTCTTATTTCCGCTCGGAGACCGCGACGGTACTCGACAATTCGTTTACCCGCTCCGGATTTGTCTTTGATTCCTGGAACACCGCGGCGGACGGAACCGGAACATCCTACGATCCTGCGGACACCTTCGGGGTCGTCGCGGGAGTGACGCTATACGCCCAGTGGACACCGCTCTATACCGTCACCTTCGAGGACTGGGACGGCGAAGTGCTCTCGACACAGACGGTTCGGTCCGGATCTGCCGCGACGGCACCCGCAGATCCGGCGCGGGACGGACATACCTTTACCGGTTGGTCGGTCGCGTTTACAAACGTGACCTCGACGCTGACCGTTACGGCGCTTTATGATGCGCCGACTCCTTCCGTATCTCCGACGCCGACGACCGCGGTTTCTCCTACACCGACCGGTAATCCCGGCGGAGTGGCACGGACCGGCGAGACCGGGTCGACGGATATCACTCCGTGGCTCCTTCTGGCCGGCGGTGCGGCGGCGGCTGTGCTCGCGTTGATAATGAGGAAGCGGAGCGTACTCGAAGGGTAAGACTTTGAGCAGTCGGTACTGCGGAAGCGGAGCGTACTCGAAGGGTAAAACTTTGAGCAGTCGGTACTGCGGAAGCGGAACGTACTCGAAGGGTAAAACGGATAACGCAAACTGCTAAATGATAGAATGAGGGGCCGCCGCGAGGCGACCCCTCATTTTTTCATTCCATAACACCTGTCATGCATCCTGATTTTCGAGGATACGGAGCGAGCTCCCGGCATAAGAAAAAAGGGCTCCTCCGCACGATTGCGGAGAAGCCTTCTTCGTTTCATGTCAAATTCGGGGATCTGCTTATCTGATCGTGCGGAACTTATCCCTCGCCGCCGGCGCTTGATACGATCTGCTCCGTTGCGCGGGCGATCGCAAGCTCCTCATTGGTCGGGATCAGGAGGATCTTGGCCGTCGATCCGTCCGCGGACAGATCCGTCTCCACGCCGCGGAGGCCTTTGTTCTTGTCCTCGTTCATTCTGACCCCGAGGAAATCGAGGCCGGAGACGATGTCACGGCGAACCGCCCAGTTGTTCTCGCCGATGCCCGCTGTGAAAACGACCGCGTCTATACCGCCCATCGCCGCCGCGTACGCGCCGATGTATTTCTTGCACTGGTAACCGAACATGTCGATCGCCAGGCGGGCCCGGTCATTTCCGTGCCCGGAAGCGTCCTCCAGATCGCGAAAATCCGACGACACGCCGGAGACGCCGAGCACGCCCGACTTCTTATTGAGAACATTGTTGATACCCTTCATGTCGAGGCCTTCCTTTTCCATCAAAAAGGTGACGATCGCCGGGTCGATGTCGCCGCAGCGTGTGCCCATACAAACACCCGCGAGCGGAGTCAGCCCCATCGAGGTATCGATGCATTTGCCGTTCTTGACGGCCGCGATCGACGAGCCGTTCCCGAGATGACAGGTAACGATCCGGACTTCTTCGAACGGACGTCCGAGCATCTCCGCGGCGCGCTCCGCCACAAAGCGGTGCGAGGTCCCGTGGAAGCCGTAGCGGCGAATGCGGTACTCGTCATAAAGTTCATAAGGGAGCGCGTACATATACGCTCTGGGCTTCATCGTCTGATGAAAGGCCGTATCAAAAACCGCCACCTGCGGAACGCCCGGCATCGCCGCTTCACACGCATCAATCCCGGTCAGGTTCGGCGGGTTGTGAAGCGGAGCCAAAGGAATACACATGCGGATCGCCGCCTTGACGGACGGTGTGATCAGCGCCGCGCTCGAGAACTTCTCTCCGCCGTGCACGACGCGATGTCCGACCGCGTCGATCTCCATCATCGAATGGATCACGCCGTATTTCTCGCTGGTCAGCATACCGAGGACCTGCTCCATCGCTTCCTTATGATCCGGCAAATCGACGTCGATCGATACCTTCTCTTCCCCGCAACGAGTATGTACGATCGAGGAATCATCGAGGCCGATCCGCTCCGCACTGCCCTTGGCGAGCACCTCGCCCGTCTCAGATTCGAAAAATTGATACTTCAGGGAAGAACTTCCCGCGTTGATCACCAAAACTTTCATAATTCCATCTCCCGTCCGCGCGTCAAAACGCGCCTTCCGTCCGTCAGGGACCGGTCGCTTCCGAAAGCCGGACCGTCCCGATTAGCATTTGATTCGTATCGTCCGTCAGTCCATCGCCTGCACGGCGGTAATCGCCGCGACACCGACGATGTCATCCGCGGAACAGCCGCGCGACAGGTCGTTCACCGGCTTCGCAATGCCCTGCGTGATCGGTCCGTACGCCTCGGCCTTCGCCAGACGCTGAACCAGCTTGTACGCAATGTTGCCGCAATTAAGGTCCGGGAAAATCAGCACATTTGCCTTGCCGGCAACCGGGCTTCCCTTCGCCTTGCTCGCTCCGACCGCCGGCACCAGCGCCGCGTCGACCTGAAGCTCACCGTCGAGCACGAGTTCCGGAGCCTTCTCCTTTGCGATCCGCGTCGCCTCAACGACCTTCTCGGTCAGGATCGAGCTCGCCGAGCCGTAGGTCGAATAGGAAAGCATCGCGATGACCGGGTCCTTCCCCGCCAACTGACGGAAGGTCTTCGCCGAAGAGATCGCGATCTCGGAAAGTTGATCCGCGTCGGGATTCTCAACCAGGCCGGAATCCGCGAAAAGGAACGTGCCGTCCGCGCCGTACTCACAGTCCGGGACAACCATCATGAAAAGACCCGACACCAGTTTAGTGCCCGGTGCGGTCTTGAGGATTTGTAAAGAAGGGCGAAGCGTATCGCTCGTGCTGTGGATCGCGCCCGCAACCATGCCGTCGGCGACGCCCATCTTCACAAGCATGACGCCGAGATACATCTCGTCGCGCATCAGCTTAAGACCGGCCGCACGCGCTTCCTCGATATCCGCGAACTTGGATTTGCGCATCTGCGCAAATGCTTCGGCGTACTCGAGGTACTCCGGATAATTCTGCGGATCAATAAAAACAGCCCCTGAAATATCCCAATCTCCGGCGCTGCTTAAAAGTTTCTCTTTGTTCCCCAAAAGAATGACCTTAACGATCTTGCCGGCCATAAGCTTGGCGGCCGCTTCGATGGTCCTCGGGTCCTCCGCCTCGGGAAGGACAATGGTCTTGTCCGCCGTGCGGGCTTTGGCGATGATGTATTCGATGAATGTCATAAACTCAGCCTTCTTTCATATGTGTATTGCGCGCTCGCGCACGCTCAAAGTGCCCGGAGACAGTATATAGAAAAAAGCGGCTTCCGACAATGGAAAAAACCGAAAAAACCGCCTTTTCGGAAACCTTTTCGGCAGAATTCGCCTGCTTTTCTGGAAAGCCCGCGAATTCTCCCGCGAATCCGTCCTTCCGAATCGTTTCACCCGGTCGTCGCCATCAAAACCGAGAGATTGTCCGCCGCGAAAACCATATTCCGGCGCTCGCCCCATTTGCGAAAAATCATATAGCGGGCCGGACTGGTATCCAGCGTCGCCATGCTTCTGGAAAGGCGCGTAAGTGTCCTCGAATAAAGATCCGTATCCCCCTCGACCAGCGCGATCCGCAGGATCAGGCCGTACGCTTCCGTCGCTTCAGTCTCCGAGGCGGTCGCACCCGAGATGATGTCGTATTCGGTGTAAATGAACCCGACATTATAGATCTGCTCGCGGATCCATGACAGTGACTCCCGCGGCAGTTCTCCAACCTCGGCGAGCGACAGCATCGTCTGAAGGGACGGCACCGCGGAAATCCGCGCTTCCTCGCCCGTAAAAAAGAAGTAGTCGCCGTCTGTCGGGCTGTATGCCAGCGCGTAAAGCGGCACGCCCGCCGAGATATACCCTCCCCGCACGATGCCGAGCGCCTCCTCGTACATCGGCGCGTACGTCGCGTCCGTCGTCGCCAGGATCTGCAGTGCGCGCAGATCCAAAGCGCTCAGTTTCAGCGCCCGAAAAACCATCGGCGGTTCGATGATCCCGTCGAAATACTCCTCGTAATCAACCAGTCCGACCATCAGATTCTCCGTCTGTGAGGCCAGAATCACATGATCCTGAAGAAAGCCCGTTTCCGGCGTATAAATCGAAGATGCGATGCTTCGGATCCGTTCCCATTCTTCGGTGCCGCCCCATCGTCCGGTGTACTCCAGAAGGGCGCGCATATATGAAAGACTCGCCTCTAAAGACGATCCCTCGATGCGGTCCGCTTGTTCCAGCTCCGGGACATATGCCTCGACCGGAGATTTTCCGGACAGGCGACCGACCGATTCGATCGATAACGTATCCAGGAGTCCGCCCGTGCCGTCCGCAAAATCCGTAGCGATCGCTTCCGACAGGGCTCGGGCCGCCCTCCGGTCGCCGTGCGCGACATAGAGTCGCATCAAAATCGCCTGGTCCGACGCATCAACATATGCGGACTGACCGGGCGTCATGCTCAGGAGTTGACCCGGAAGAAGATACCAGGACAATATGTACGGGCTCGTCTTCGCGTCCGCGATCAGGAGAGCCTTCATTCGGCCATATTGCGGATCGCTTCCGAAACCGCTCTTCTCCGCCGCCCGAATCATCTCCCCGGTCGGAACGGCGCGCGCCGCATCCGGCCGGATCCCCTTCTCGAAAATCCGGTCCCGGAAGACAAATATCAGTATCCCGGCGATGAGGATCAACGCCGCGACGGCGATCGGTGCGATGCGCAGGATCGGTTTACCCGGCTTGTCGGTTGCCAATTTCATATGAGCCTCTTCCGCCTACCATTCCCCGGCTTGTTTGTGTACAATGATACATAGTCTCCCGCCCGTTCTCCGATTATTTTATCACATCGAAGGCGCTCGGGACCCACGAAAGGAAGTCGCCCTCCATGAATGTCGTCGGTATCGTCGCTGAATATAATCCCTTCCACAACGGGCATGAGTATCAGATTCGCCGCGCACGCGAACTGTACGGACCGGACACCCCGGTCGTCGCGGTGATGAGCGGGTATTTTGTACAAAGAGGCGAGCCGGCGGTCGCAGATAAATGGATCCGCGCGGAGGCCGCCCTGCGTTGCGGCGCCGACCTGGTGATCGAGATCCCGTTCACATTTGCATGTGCCTCCGCAGAGCGCTTCGCGCTCGGCGCGATCCGCCTTCTACAAGCGACCGGCGTCGTCACCGACCTGTATTTCGGCTCGGAATGTGACGACCTCGCACTGCTCTGCTGTGTGGCCGAGGAATACGACGAGGAGGATCCGGTATATATCTCGTCCCTTCGCGAGTATCTGCGCGAAGGCAAGTCTTATGCCAAGGCCAGAGAGTTGGCCGTCGGCGATTTTTTTCGCCGGTCCGGTCGCGAGGAGCTCGCGAAGGCCTCCTCCCAAATCATGAGTATGCCCAACAGTATCCTGGCGCTCGAGTACCTGATCGCTCTGCGAAAGATCGGCTCAACAATCCGTCCGACCGCACTACTGCGCGAGGGTGCAGGCTATAACGAATGTTCACTGGACTCCCCATTCGCAAGCGCGACGGGGATCCGCTCGGCGATCGATCGCCGTCTGAAAGACGGCGTTTTTCGGGCGTCTGAGCTTGTCGGCGAACTCCGCGGCAAGCTTCCCGACACATCCCTCGCTCTGCTCCTTGCGGATTGGCAGAAAGGCACCCGCCCCGTCATGCCCCGTTCACTAATCGGGGACCAGATCATGGCGATCCGTGCCCGGGCTCCCGAGGAGCTCGAGAAATACGCGTACATGAGCGATAATGTATGCCGACGCCTGCGCAATGCCGTCGGCCGGATCCGTGACACGGAGCCGGGGATGATGCTGAATGCTTTTCGAGAGGAATCCGACACGCGCCGCTTCGCTCCGACGCGCATTTTCCGGGCGATGACCTCCATGCTCGTCGGTCAGACGGAAAAGGATCTGACGGATCTTTCCGAGCCCCGGTATCTCCGGGTTCTGGGCTTCTCGGATCGCGGACGCAACCTCCTTCGGATCATGCGCAAATCCGCCGGCCTGCCGCTCATTGACAAAGCTTCGGATTTTCTCGCCTACGGCGGCGATGCCTCGTTGACACGCATGGCGGAGCTTGACCTGATCAGCGCGGATCTCTGGGGGCTCAAGGCCGGCCTGCGATACGGCGCCGAATTCGAGCGTACCGTGGTGCGTCTGACCGCAAGCGAGACCAAGAGGCGTTCCTGAGAGTTTATATTCGGATGAGTATATAAAAGACCGGGGCTGTAACTCCCCGGTCTTCGTATTGGATCGAATACTGATCGAGACTATGCCTCCGGGACTATACCTAACCATTCCTCCGGCTTATGCGTCCGGCCCATGCCTCCGAACCATGCATCTAGCCCATGCGTCTGAGAGGCACAATATCAATCATCAATATTGATCCGATGAATGCATTTGTTCCAGAATCAAACGGGATGAGCGCTTGTTTTCGAGCGCACCGAACAAGTACAAAACGGGGATCAGAAGTTCGATGACAGTGGTAATCGGATTAACCGCGCCGCCGCCGAGAAGAGTCATGGCAATTTCAAAGAGATATACCAAAGCCGCTATTATACCAAAGATGATGCAAATCGTTGCCTTGACGGGCCTTGCGGCGTTCTTGACCCCGAGAATGCCGGCGATTAAGAACACTGCGCCCTTCACGAGCGAAAAAATACCGAAAGCGATCAGAGCGGCTTTGTCAAAAACACCCGGAGAGCTCTGCGTTGCTTCAAACCTTTCAGGCATTTGCGCTACAATGGTACTGAGCATATCCGCCCCAAATACGGCGATCAAACCCATGAGCAACCCCCCGATACCCATGATAATCATCAGAATACCGCAGACAAACAATTTCATATTACGTACTTTCATCCTGGCTTTCCTTTCACTTATACCGTCGCCGGTCAATCAAATATGTAGTTTACGGACTAACATACATCATTTTTTCTTGCCTATGCGATACGGCGCCGAATTCGAGCGTACCGTGATGCGTCTGACCGCAAGCGAGACCAAGAGGCGTTCCTGAGCCTCTCGTCCGATCCGTATCGGTGTTGTTTATGCCGCTTCGATTATGATCTGGCCAATGCTTTTATGATTTGATCATACCCTTGCTTTGAAACGCGCCAACCGGGTAAAGGATGGGGACCAAGAGTCCGATCACCAACTTCAACGGTTCAAAATTTCTGGAGCCAACGAACCCCAGAATCGCGTCAAGAGCATAAAACAAGATCACCAAAACACCAAAGACGATGCAGATGTTTGCCTTATCGGGTCTCGATGAGTTCTTGACCCCGAGAATGCCGGCGATCAAGCTGATGACGGCGCTCGTGATCGCAAATACGCCCGAGAAAATCAACAAGTTCTCATTGACATCGACCTCCGTCGCTTCTGCCACGGCACTGAGGAACCCAGCCCCCAATATGGCGATCGAACCCAGGATTATGCCGAGAATTCCGCTGATGATCATGAGAATTCCGCAGATCTTCAAAAAATTGTTTTACGTGTTCATTTTGGTTCTCCCTTCAACTTATACAGTTTCGGTTACCAGATCAAATATTATTTCCAGATTATCACACGCCTTTGGCGACTGTCTAACGTCGCAATAACGGATTCTTCACCTGTTTCCGTGAAAAGTGAACAGGAAAATGGTCCGGGATCACTCCGTTGCCGTTTTCCTGCGGCCAACCGGGTCACGATCCGGAATTCTTCAAACATTCGAAGTGCGTTCGCGAAGCGGAGTGCCTGACCGATGGATTTGTTGCATGCCTGTTATTGACAGCACATTCTATTGCACGCAAAATGACGCGATTGACGAATTTCAATCAGTAGTAATCGGCACGAAAAGGACGAAATTTCGAAACACTTCTCTCGTCGGGGTTTGGTACGTGTGTGAAGCCGTCTCAAGCAATCAAACGAGATGAAACTACAG
>JAAYIQ010000065.1 GCA_012523365.1 Clostridiaceae bacterium | reverse complement strand
CAAGAACGTATGACCGCTCTTCGTCGGTTTGGTAGCCGAAATGTATAAACGTGTCCCATGGACAACGGAAACGGCTCCGGGACCGCCCGATCCTCCGTTATTGTAATATGTCAATGTCCATGTCGGCCTCGGGGTCGGTGTGTTTGTCGGCCTCGGAGTCGGTGTCGGAGTCGGGGCGGCATTCTGAGTTATCGAGTAGATGTAGGTATAAGGACTTGCATAAACCGTTATCGTTACGGATCGTGATCCGCCATAATTTAAACCACAACTAACGGTGTACCCTTCATTGCCACTTCTATTGACATGAACCCAATCAGGCGCACCGGAATACGAAAATACATAAGGACTGTAAATCTGGCCTGTATGAGATGGGCTTCCGTTAGTCAGGCCTCCGGCATATGTAAAATAAAGTGGCTGACTGATCGGGGGAGGTGTCGGGGTAGGGATTGGTGTTGACGTCGGCCTTGGAGTAGGGGTAGGCGTCGGACTCCAGGTCCAATTGGCCGTCAGGGTTTTGTTTCCGGTCATTTTAATACTTGCGCCGGGAGAATAAGTCTTTCCGTCACTGCATTTCCAATAATTGAATTTATATGAGCTTCTCGTCGGCTTCGTCGTCGATACCTGACCCGTTGAGTTTGGGTAATACGACATAGTAGGAAACTTGCCGCTTCCGCCGTTCAAGACGTACGATAGCTTGTACATCGTTTGAGCTTGTACCTCCGCAATCGGACAAAGCATTCCGGCAAAGAACGCCAACAAGATGGATAAAACCACAACCGAGCGCATTTTCTGTTTCCATACTTTAGAATTCATTTTTCCCTCCGACATAAATTAGTGGGTTAAAATAGCGATATTAATAAGCATATATAGTCGTTATTAAATCTGTTTTCTGCTTTTTTGTCAATGCTAATAATCGAGAGGCTCTTCACCTATTTCCGTGAAACACAGAATACGTGCTTTTCTGCAACGAGAGCGATATTCCGGCAACCGAAGCGATGATGCGTGCGAAAAGCGATATTCCGAGGGCGGGGGCGATGATAAGTGCGAAAAGCGATATTCCGGAGGCGGGGGCGATGATAAGTGCGAAAAGCGATATTCCGGAGGCGAATACCGACTAAATCGCTGAAATGCTTTATTTAGTCGGTAATCATTAATCAAAAACGAGACCGCGCGCCTCCCGAGCTCGAGACCGCTTCGTGTGCGTACGAAACAAGGCTTTTCGAGTGGTTTCGTCCGTAGTTTCGTCTCGTTTGGGAGCTTGAGACGGCTTCACACACGTACGAAACCCCGAGGAGAGAAGCGATCCGTAGTTTTTCCTTTTCGAGCCGATCACTACCGATTGAAAATCGTCAACCGCGTGATCACGGACCGGTTTTCTGTTCGCTTTTCACGGAAACAGGTGAAGAGCCAATCGAGATATATTCTTCTCAATTTCAAGTTTTGCCATATCCGCTAGTCGTTCCGGAAAAATCTCCTGCCGAATCCTTCCTTGGTGCTATTATATAATTACTGATGTTAGTGTCTGCTTGAGGTGCCTATGTTCCGTTTCGACTCCGTCACTTTTCTGGATATCCTCCGTGTTCCCTCACTAATGATCGGGGGCGGCCGCGTCACATCGCTTCTCGGAGCGAGCGGCAGCGGCAAGACGACGATTCTTCGCATGCTCAATAAGATGGTGTCCCCGACCGCCGGGGAAATCCTTTATCACGACCGTCCGCTTCGGGAGATCGATTCGGTCCTTCACCGCCGCGAGGTCTGCATGCTCTCACAGACTCCGGTGATGTTTGAGGGAAACGTCCGCGACAACCTGCTCGCGGGCCTTCTTTTTCGAAAAGCGCCTCTTCCCGAAGACACGGTTCTTTCCGAAACGCTTGATCGCGTTCATCTCAATAAACCGCTCTCCGAGCCGGTCGACAAACTCTCCGGCGGCGAGAAACAGCGCCTCGCTTTAGGCCGCGTCCTTCTTCTCGACGCGCCGGTCTACCTTCTGGACGAGCCGTCCTCGTCTCTGGATGAGAATACGGCGGTCGCCGTCATTGAGATGATCGCCTCCTGCGTCCGCGAGAAAGGCAAGACCCTGGTCCTCGTCACACACTCCGCCGCCGTCGCGGAAAAATACTCCGACGACATCGTCGAGATCCGAAATAAGGTCGCGGAACGGAGGAGCGTATGAACGGGATCCGGGAACTGACAATTGTACAGGTCGCCCTCGCGTACGTATTCGTGCTCGTTGTGCTCGCGATCGTCCGCGCGCGGGGCATCCGCCGCGAAAAAGAGATCCTTCTGGCGTCGATCCGAATGACGCTCCAGCTGGTGCTCGTCGGATATCTGCTCGTGTATATTTTTGAGAATCCGCATCCGCTTATCACCGTCGGGATCATCCTGCTGATGGAAGCGTTTGCGGTGTTTACCGTTTTTCGAAAATTCAAGGGAAAGCTTTCGGGCGGGCTCAAGCGGGTGATCGCGCTCGCGATCTGTTCGGGTACGATCCTGTGCCTCCTCTATTTCCTCTTGGTCGTCGTACGAATCGCGCCCTGGTATGATCCGCAATATTTCATCCCGATCGCGGGGATGCTCGTCGGAAATTCGATGACCGGCATCTCGCTCGGCGTAAAATCGCTCCTTGAGGGGATGACCGTTCGCAAGGCTTCCGTCGAGGAGGCGCTGATCCTCGGCGCCGAGCCGCGGGAGGCCGTCCGGGAAATCATCAACTCAACCTTCGACGCGGCGATCATGCCGACGATCAATTCGATGCTCGGCATGGGCATCGTCTTCCTGCCGGGCATGATGACCGGTCAGATCCTCTCGGGGACACTGCCGACGACGGCGATCGCGTACCAGATCGCAATCATGTTCGGGATTTTCGGGTCGGTTTCGCTGTGCGTCATCCTGCTTTTGCAGCTCGGGTACCGGACGTTTTTCAACAAGGAACATCAGTTGCGATAGAGCGCGACGGCGAGGTCGAAGAACCCCTGCCGCTTTTCGAAAGGTGCCTCCTCCCGTCTCATGAATATCATATTGACTTTTTTGGATATGTCACGCATAATAAACGCATCTAAATTTTTAGATGTGAGGTAGCAAAATGAACCCGACGATCGAGAAGCAAGCGAAGCTTTTTAACGCACTGGCGGATGAACGAAGACTTCGGATCCTTTCCATGCTCAAAGGTTGCGAACGCTGCGCGTGCGCAATCAAGGAAGAACTGGATCTTCCCCAGTCCTCTCTTTCCTATCATATGAAAATACTATGCGACTCGGGGTTGGTGACCGACCGCCGGGACGGCAAGTGGACCTATTACTCGATCAGCCGCTCCGGTTGCATGTTCGCCGCCGGACTGATCGTAACGATTCCGACCGTTGATGGCGACTGCTGCGCAGAGACAAAGGAGGCGACCGATGAATAAGAAGACACTGGTGAAAATACTGATTCCCGTTCTGATCGTGATCGCGATCGGAGCGATCTGGCTTTATAAAAACGCTGATACCCTTGTACCGAAGGGGACTGTCGCATCGACTACGGCCGGCCAAACGAATACCGCCGGGGGCACAGTCACGGCCAAAGAAACCGTACCTGCCAACGACGATTTGCTCTTGGAAACCGATAAGATCGACCTCGAAAAGCTCACTTCCTACGGCCTTCCGATCATTTTCGATTTCGGCTCGGAGAGCTGTGACCCGTGCCGTCGGATGAAGCCTGATCTGATCGCCGTTAACGAAGCGATGCAGGGAAAGGCGATCATCAAGTATATTGATGTGTGGAAGCATACCGACGCGGCGACCGGTTACCCGATCTCCCTGATTCCGACCCAGATGATCATCAACGCCGACGGGACTCCGTATGTGCCCGGTGAGGGTATCGGCCTTGAATTTACAAATTATAACAATCGCACTACCGGCGAGCACGCACTGACCCTTCATCAAGGGATGTTGACGCAGGAAGAAATGCTCTTGATTCTGGAGGATATGGGGGTCGTCCGATGAATGAGATACTGGATACACTGTCGCGACTGATCGGCGAATATGTATGGCTGGCGCCGTTGTTGGCACTCCTTGCCGGCGTGCTTACGTCGTTCACCCCTTGCTCCCTGTCGAGCATCCCGCTGGTGATCGGCTATGTCGGCGGTATCGGCGAGAAAAATCCCGGCAAGGCCTTTCGTCTTTCCGTGGTATTCGCGGCAGGCACCGCACTGACGTTCACGACGCTCGGTGTGATCGCATCAATCGCCGGCCGGCTGATCGGCACCTCCGCGAAATGGTGGTACCTCCTTCTCGGCGTTCTGATGGTGTTGATGGCGCTTCAAATCTGGGGGATATTCAATCTGATTCCCTCCAGTTATCTTCTCTCAAAAAACAAAAGGACCGGCTACATCGGAGCTTTTTTCGCCGGGGTGCTCGGCGGGATATTCTCCTCCCCCTGTTCGACACCGGTTTTGATCGCACTCCTGGCGATCGTCGCCGGAAAAGGAAATATTGGGTGGGGCATTCTCTTGCTTCTGCTCTATGGGATCGGGCACGGCGTGCTCGCTGTGATCGCGGGCACCTCGATCGGCTGGGTTCGCAAACTGTCCGCGAGCCCGAAGTACGGAGCGGCGGCGAAGATCATCAATATCGTGCTCGGGATCGCAGTCCTTCTCATCGGGCTATACATGTTTTACCTTGGGTTCTGATAACAT
>JAAYIQ010000064.1 GCA_012523365.1 Clostridiaceae bacterium | reverse complement strand
TTCGTACATATCATCGCTCTCGTTGCAGAAAAGCACTGATTCTGTGTTTCACGGAATTAGGTGAAGAGCCCAATGAGGGAGTGTTCCTGATCATAGTAAAGAAAGGGTTTTTCGCGAAAAGCGGGATCGGCCGGAGGCGGATCGAGATCATTCGCGTATCCTTCCACAAGATTCTTTGCGGCACGATCGCATTGTTTTCGAGGAAGCGTTCTGATATATTAAATGCATTGGAATATCAGTCCGGATCGAACTTTTAGGGCGGTTCTAATCATTCAATTGGGGGGTATAGATCATGGCAGAAAAAAAGGCTCCCGTCGAGCGGAAGATCGTTCGTGCGAACAAATCCTCGGCGGAATCATTTCAGGACAAACAGACCAGAAAGAGCAAGGCCTCGGGATTTCGCGTCGCGGCGGTCATTCTTTGGCTTGTTGCGATCGGGTTTGAAGTATTGGCGATCCTGATCAATAGCGGAACGCTCTATTTTGAACTGTTCGGCATTAAGGATCGCTTTGTCTGGGTGATCGTGGCAATCGTTTTGGACTTGATTTGCGTGATCATCGGCGCGCAGTTGTGGAAGAAATCGAACGATATCGATCCTGCTTCCGAGAAGAACAAACTGAAATATTTCCTGTGGAACAACATGGGTGTCATCGCGGCGATCATCGCTTTGGCTCCGTTGATCGTGATTTTCCTCAAGGATAAGAAGCTGGATGCCAAGAAGAAAAAGATCCTCGTGATCATCGCCGCTGTTGCTTTGGGTATTGCCATGTTGACAGGTGTCGATTGGAACCCCGCTTCACAGGAAGATCTGGAGGCGGCACAGGCAGAGATCGGAGACGGAACGGTATATTGGACTGCATTCGGTAAATCATATCATCTGGATCCGGATTGCCATACATTGAGCAGATCGTCAGTGATCTATTCCGGAACCATCGAAGAAGCCTTTGAGGCGAACCGTAACGATCCGTGCGACTTTTGCGCACTGGAGGAAGCCGCTGAGATCGAAGAGTAACAAACTCTTCCTGATCGATTTACAATCCGACTATAAAGGACCGCTCCCGATCGGGGGCGGTCCTCTTCATGTATCTGCGAAAATTCCGACCGGGCAAATCGAAGAGATGAATCGTTACGGATTCTTCTTCTTAATGGTGGGCTTTTTCTTCGCGGTGGTCGTCGAAGTTTTCTTTGCCGTGGTCTTTTTGGCCGTGGTCTTTTTGGCCGCGGTCTTCTTCGCCGTGGTCTTTTTCTTGGCCGCCGGCTTCTTGGTGGAGGTTTTCTTCTCTTCTTTATTGTTTGAACCGCCGAAACCCAGGAGCGAACCGAGTCCGCCCATCAACATATCACCGAGACCTCCGCCGCCTTCTTCTTTATCTTCCTTGTCATCATCGTCCTTGCCGCCCAAAAGCATGGAGGCAACATCGTCAAGCCCGAAGCCGTCGCTTCCGGACCCGCCTCCGCCCAAAAGAGATCCCAGGATTCCTCCGAGGCCGGACGAAGAAGGTTTCTTGTCTTCTTCTTCTTTCTTATTGCCCAGAAGGCTCAGAAGAAGAGGGGCCGCAGCTGAAAGGATCGTTGCGGCTTGATCCTTGGACACACCCGCTTTCTTGGCAATTCCGGACTCAACGGTTGTTTTCTTTCCTCCGAGAATGTGGGAAAGGATCTTATCTCCGTCAACCAGGTCTGCATTTTTCAGAAAAGAGGCAATGTCGCCGGTATTGTCTTTGGCGTGCGCCGAAAGCGCCGCGGAAAGAGATTCTTCACCCTTCTTTGATGAAACGTTCTTTTTCATTCCGCCGACGAGAGTCGGTACGGCTTGCGCAAGAACGTTTTGCACCTGATCGTTTCCGGCTCCGGTCATCTCACTGAGCGCGCCGATACTGGTTCCGGAAAGAAGAGTGTCCAGGATCGATTTCGAATCTGCCATTTCGTATCCTCCATAATGTAAACTGAGTCCGTTAGACCAAAACAGTTTATTTCAATGATTTCATTATAGGATGCGCAAGAGAAAAAAGATAGTTCACCGCGTCTTGTCGCCGGTCCTCGAAAGGTGCGATTCACACGCTCGAAAATGCAAAATGCACAGACGTTTTGCGTGATATAATCATAGAAGTGCCGTCGATTTTGACAGGATCCGATATCGGGGGACAAGAGCCAGAAAGGTGATAAATGATGAGAAATAAGGATTACCCGCTCTACGAGACGACCGTTTTCGAGGATTTTCGGATCATGACCGAAAATGTCGCCGACCGTTATCCCGATCGAACGGCATTTTCATTCAAGAAAAAGCCGACGGACAAAGAGGTCGTACGGGCCACGTTTGCGCAGGTCCGAGAGTACATCCGTAATCTCGGGACCGGCTTGATCTCAATGGGCTATTCCGACAGACATGTCGCGTTGATCGGCGAGAGTTCGTTTGAGTGGGTGTGCTCCTATTTCGCATTGATGTCGATCGGATCGGTTGTGGTACCGATTGATAAGGAGCTTCCCGCATCGGACATGATCGATATTATGACTGCCGCGGAGTGCGAATATATCGTAATGAGTCCGTCGATCAACGCGAAAGCGGAGGCTTTCGGGGCGAAGCTCCCTGTGATCAAAGGATATATCTGCTTCGGCGAATCCGATATTTCCGGGACGGTGCCGATCGAGGATGTCGTCAAGAAGGGCGCGGAGCTTTTCGAGCAAGGGAATCGTTCCTATTACGAATACAAGATCAATACGGATCGGCTCGCGACGATTGTCTTCACGTCCGGGACGACCGGTAAAGGAAAGGGTGTCATGCTGTCGCAGAAGAACATCGTCCTCGATATGACCAACGGGATGTACTTTTTCGCGCTGACGCCGCGGACCATCAATTTCTTGCCGCCGCATCACACCTTCGGGTCGACGGTCAACTTCGTCGGGCATTTCGCACAGGGCGTCGAGGTGTATCTGTCGTCCGGCCTGCGCTACATCGCGCAGGAGATCAAGGAGCAACGGCCGACGCATCTGATCCTCGTGCCCTTATTTCTCGAAAAGCTGAACGCCCGCATCTGGGCAAAGGCCGAGGAAACCGGGAAAGACAAGCTCCTTCGCCGTATGATGAAGATCAGCAACGCGCTTCGAAAAGTCGGGATCGACTTGAGGCGCAAACTCTTTCAGAGCGTTCTTGAGGGATTCGGCGGCGAGTTGGAGCTCGTGATCTGCGGCGGTGCCGCGCTCAAACAGGATATCATTGATACCTTCGACGCGATCGGCGTGACGGTTCTGAACGGCTATGGGATCACCGAATGTGCGCCGTTGGTGTCCTGTAATCGAAACCATTACCGGAAGCAGGGCAGTGTCGGCAAACCGATCAAGGAAGAGATCATCAAGATCCGCGAACCGAACGAGAACGGCGAGGGGGAGATCTGCGTCAAAGGCCCGAATGTCATGCTCGGCTACTATAACGACCCGGAGGCGACTGCCGAGGCGTTCGACGAGGAAGGATTTTTCCGGACCGGGGACTTCGGGCGCCTTGATGATGAAGGCTGGCTCTATATCACGGGACGACTGAAGAACCTGATCATTTTAAGTAACGGTAAGAACGTTTACCCGGAGGAGCTCGAATTGAAGGTCTCGCAGATCCGCGGGGTTGAGGAAGTGGTCGTATATGCGGGCGAGAGCCGCTCGCAGAAGGACAAGGAGACGATCGTAGCGGAGATCTTTCCGAATCGGGATATCCTTGCGGCGGACGGCGTGACGGATGTCAGTGCATACTTTGACGAGAAGATTAAAGCGTTGAACAAAGAAATGGTTTCCTATAAGGCGGTCGGACAGGTCAAACTGCGCGACGAAGAGTTTGAGAAAAACACCTCAAAGAAGATCGTCCGCTTCCGTATCGATAAGAGCGTTGAGTAAAAATTGCAAATATTTGCATTGACGTGAAATGATAAGATCTAGGCGTCGAGTGCACTTTTCGAATCAGTGTGTTCCGAAAACCGTGCACGCGAACGGCGATTGGAGAACGATAAAAGTCATATAAGAGATGCGGAACATAGCAAGAAAATGATAAGATATAATTGTTTTATGCAGGATAGTGGAAGTATTGACCGCCGATAACCGATAGAATGATGGTTGGGGTTAACTGCATGAGACCCGATGGCGACACCGCCGGGCATGATACGATTCTTACATATGATTTGGGGGAAAGACGATGAAAAAGCATTTCAGGTTCTTGTCTTTGCTGATCGCGATGACGATGGTTCTGTCTTTGTTTTCCATGTCGCTCATGGCGACCGGAGAGAATAAGAGCCTTCTGGGAAACTCGAGTGTCCGTAAGCCCTCGGAGGGCGGAGCGCTTCAGGTCATTGAAATCGGCGGACAGATGACACTGGCCGATTCGAAAGACCGGAAAATTCAATTGAGGGGAATGAGCACACACGGCCTTCAATGGTTTGGTGAAGCCATCAACGAGAACGCTTTCGTAGCTTTGTCGGAGGATTGGGAAAGTAATGTAATCCGCTTAGCGATGTACGTCGGTGAAAACGGCTATTCAAAGAATCCGGGTGTTAAGGATTTGGTGTATCAGGGGATCGAGTTGGCATTCGAACATGATATGTATGTCATTGT
>JAAYIQ010000063.1 GCA_012523365.1 Clostridiaceae bacterium | reverse complement strand
TCTCGTTTGATTGCTTGAGACGGCTTCACACACGTACCAAACCCCGACGAGAGAAGTGTTTCGAAATTTCGTCCTTTTCGTGCCGATTACTACTGATTGAAATTCGTCAATCGCGCCATTTTGCGTGTAATAGAATGTGCTGTCAATAACAGGCATGCAACAAATCCATCGGTCGGGCACTCCGCTTCGCGAACGCACTTCGAATGTTTGAAGAATTCCGGATCGTGACCCGGTTGGCCGCAGGAAAACGGCAACGGAGTGATCACGGACCATTTTCTTGTTCACTTTTCACGGAAATCGGTGAAGAGCCGTCGGTCGCGGTTTATTGGATTTATCCGACCTCCATGATACAATAAAAACACGTTGTCAAAGAAGCTGTGGGGAGGAAGAAGATATGCTGGTTCGGAATTGTTCGGGAGGCGTTGTGTTTTACGAGGACTCGGTGCTTCTTTTAAAGAACGAGAAGGACGAGTGGTGCTTCCCCAAGGGTGTGATTCGCTCGGTAGAGAAGCCGGATGACGTCGCCTTGGAGCGTGTCTCCTACGAGGCGGGAGTCAACGCCCGAATCCTGTCTCCCGCGGGAAGAACGAATTACGAATTCTATTCGATCACCCGACAGAGGCCGGTTTGCAACAAAATTGTATGGTATATTATGCATGCGGAAAGTCCGAACGTTACGCCGAACCCATCTCAGAATTTTTCGGACGGGAAGTTTTTCCCGATTAAGGATGCGCTCGAGAAGGTTACATACAGTCAGGACAAATCCCTGTTGATGATGTCATACCAGCGGTATAAGGAGCTGGTCTGATTGCGGCGGGACCGGTGGACATCGTTGACCCGGGAGGCGGTTGGCCGGATCGAAGTGAAAAAATCCGTTTTCATTGCGGAAGCGGGCCCGGTCGTGTCGGCCGAGGACGCTCAAAGCCGAATTGAATCCGTCCGTAAGCGATATCCCGACGCGACGCATCATGTATATGCTTGGAGGATCGGGCGCGACGAGGTCATGCAAAAATACAGTGACGACGGGGAACCTTCGGGCACTGCGGGAATGCCGGTTCTGGATGTTTTACGTAAGAACGGTATTGACGACTCGATCATTGTGGTGACGCGGTATTTCGGCGGAACTCAACTCGGGACCGGAGGATTGGTGCGGGCGTACGCGAGTGCGGCGGCGCTTGCGGTGAAGGATGCGGAGCCCTGCGTTTTTGCTCCGGCGGCATCATATGAGATCTCCGTTGATTTTTCGACGTTTGAAAGATTAAAATATGTTTTGGAAAAGGAAGGCTTTGCCCTCGCGTCGGTGCGTTACGAAGAAATGCCGGTAATGACGGTTACGTGTCCGGAGAAGGAAGCGGAACGATTAAGCCGCATTTGCCTGGACGGCACCTCCGGTCGGTCGCGACCGGTGCGAGTCGGGCAAAGCGATATGATCATCGAAAGGTTGGGTGAGCTAGTCGATTGACCGGAGAAGCATATGAGCACAGCCGTTCGCGACCGGAGAAATCGCGCGAGAGAGCGGCCGCGGACAGGCGGCTGATGAATTTGCATCGCAAAATTGTGATGTACGCGATGATTTCTTTGGGATCTTGTCTGTACGGCGGTCTGATGTATATGATTTCGACCCGGGCGACGACAACGGTTTTGGGGCTTCTTCTGGTCGGTGTGATGTCGGCGTTGATCGCGGCAGCGTCCGGTACGCTTCTGATTCTGACCGTTCTGATTCGCGGGAGATTGTTACGCGGAGCGGGTTTTCGCGAATCCGCCTTTTGGAGCGAAGGGTACGGAGAAGATGAGTACCGGAGGGCTTTTCGAGACGGGTATGGATTCGGGCCGGAGGCGGGCGACGGATCGTCAAATGACGAAAATACCGCAAATTTGCGCCAATAATTTGTTCGGCGGAAGGTACAATAGGATTACAGACACTTTGATTATATTAGGCGGAGGTGTTCGCAATGACAGAATACGAATATAATAATAACGAGCTGAACCGGTCCGAAGATACGGTCCCGGTGATAAAAGAAAAGAAGAGCGGGGCTCGTAAATTTCTCACGGCGCTGGTAATCGCGCTGGTGTCGCTGATGCTCGTGCTGACGGTGTTTCTTTCGGTTTTTGTTTCACAGCTTCTGATTGAACACTTTAAGAATTCGAACGGGCGGATCGATGAGGCGCAGATAACCGGAACGGTCACCGAGCCCGCGATCGGGCACTCTACCGATCCGGCAGAGGTGACGGAGAAAACGGAGCCGACGGATAAACAGTTTTCGATCGAAGACGCGTCCCGTCTTCCGGACACCGCTACCCGCAAGTCAATGAGCACCGTTGAGATCGCTTCGAAAGTCAGCCCGGCGACGGTCTCTGTTCTTGCCGAGGTCGTTTATAACGCCGGATTCGGCGATGCGTCTTTTGAGGCCTCGGGTTCCGGGTTTGTTATTTCGGACGACGGGTATATCGTAACGAATTATCACGTGATTTCCGGAGCGAGCAATGTATCCGTGGTGATACCCGGTTACGGCGAACCGATCGAGGCGGAAGTCGTCGGAACCGACAGCAAAATGGATATCGCGGTTTTGAAGGTGATAACGGAAGAGAAACTGCCCCATATCATTTTGGGGGATTCGGATCTTCTGCAGGTCGGTGAGTTGGCGGTCGCGATCGGAAATCCTTTTGGTGAACTTGCCGGAACGGTGACTGTCGGAGTCATCAGTGCTCTCAACCGTGAAATCACGATCGATTCGACCGTGTACACGCTTCTGCAGACCGATGCTTCGATCAACAGCGGAAATTCCGGAGGCCCTCTGGTCAATTCGTACGGAGAGGTCATCGGTGTGACCAACGCGAAAATGAACAGTGCCGAAGGCATCGGATTCGCGATCCCGATCAACAACGTTAAGAGCATCATCGAGGAGTTGATCAATAAGGGATACGTTTCCGGCCGCCCGATCCTCGGTATTTACGTCGTAGCCGTGGATGCAACAGCCGCAGAGTCTTTCAACTGGCCGACCGGGCTGTTTGTGCGTGGAGTTACGGAGGACGGACCTGCGGATCAGGCCGGACTGAAGGTGGAGGACATCATCACCCATGTGAACGGACAGGAAGTTCAAAATTCCGAGCAATTGTTGAGCATCAGGGATTCGCTGAGTGTCGGCGACGAGATGGAGATGACCGTATTCAGAGACGGCGAGACGTTGACTCTGACGTTAATACTGGGGGAGGGAAAGTTGACATGAGTTCGACAAACAAATCCGGAATGGTCAAAATCCTGGCCTTGATCCTGGCGATCTTAATGGTCTCGTCCGTGATCGTGACCTTGGTTTTTGCCATGATGAACGATTTCTAAAATTCGATACAAACCACACAATTGTCGCCCGTCCGCATGTCGTTATCCCTTATGGGGAATACGTCGACGGACGGGTATCGATTACCCGTTCAACCCTTTACCGGATGACCGGTCAGATGTTTTTCAGCCCTTCATCGTTGAACTTATAAGGATAGAGAACTTGCTGTTCGAGTAAAAATTCATCAAAATTGTTGATTCGAATAAAACTGTTGATTCGGTCATACCACTCCGGATCATTCGAGGATTCCACGTAAAATAGGATTGCGATCCCGTCCGCGGTTGTGATGGTTGTTTTATCTCCGGGCTTCCGGGCGGGGTTGAAGATCCATGAGTCTAGTTCGGGGTCCAGCTTGCCGCGGTGAATATCGATCGCGTGGGTCGACGTCATGTTTCCCGCCGCGATATCCTCGGCGTGCGTCTTTTCAAGTGCCTGAAACGATGCTTCATCGGTAACCGAATGAAGAATGATGTTGGCAGTCGTCACCAGATCGACCTCCGGGATCCCGGGGAATCCACTCTCCGGGTCCTCTCGAAAAACCTTGAATATACGGACATTCCGAAGCGGCTCAAGTTGTCTCTGCCGGGAAGAAAAGCATATCAGGATCGGAAAGCCGTCATCGTCCTCATAAACGATACAGTCTCCGGGCTTCCGGATCGGATCGAAAAGCCACACGCGCCACTCCGGATCGCCGACATCGTTATATCGAACATTGGAAATCAGTGTGGAATCGGGCTTCATAAGCTTTTCTTTCGCATCGCCCGAAAAATACTCGGACGCGACCCATTCAAATTTACTCTGATCCCGTCCGATTTTCTCGATAATTTCCCGGGCATGCAGGTGCGCGGTTGCGATAAAACTGTCCTCCTTCTGCTCGAAAACGATTCGCAGGAGTCGGTAGGAAATCTCATCGTATTGATTCGGTGCGGAAAGATACGCTTCTTCGGCCTGATCTTCGGTGGCGCGCAACTCATCGAGTTTGGCACCGTAGGCATAATCCTCGGTGAAATATTTCCTGGAGAGCACCTCCAGAATCAATTCCTTAGTGACCAAAGAGCCGAACATCCCCTTGATGTAGGTGTCCGTATTGACGGTCATCGCCAACGCCCGCTCGGAAAGCCAGTCCAGATAATCCTGAGCTCGCGCGGTATGGCTCGCGTCGACGGAAAAACCGTGAGCGATCGCATCGTCATACAGGATTGCTGTGGTTTGCATTTCCTTCGCGGTCATATCGAGAAAGAAATCGCGATAGGTCGAAAATCCGTTCTCGGGACGGCTGGTCAGGAAATCGCGCCCCTCCTTTGACCAGATATCGATCCCGTTTTCCAAAAGAACAAAATGATATGTGAAACTAAACTCCGGATTGGAGATCGCAATCCCGCGAATCATCAGCGGGCTGGCCGCACGCTCATTCTTGGGACCGATGTAAATAACGAATATAACGAGAAGGACCACCGCTACGGCGATCAGCGGCAAGACGATGTGACGGGGTTTTAACCAGGATAATTTGCGGACATGCGGCTCGAAAACGCTGGAGTCCGAAGAGATACGGACAGCGGGAAGCCCGTGTAAATCTGGGTCGCCGTCATGCGCATCCTTTTCGAAAACAAGCTCATCGGAGCCGTAAAACAATACCGGCTCGTCCGCCGAAAAGATAAAGGGAGGTTCGGTATCCGATTCAACGATGACTCCGTCGCCTTCCGGAAGAACCGCATCCGTATGCTTCATTTCAACGGCGATATCGACGGGCTCGTCAAGAACTTCCGGCTCCCCGGACTCTCCGGTCAAGTCGGCTTCTTCGGATTCTTCCGTGAGGTTCGCCGGCGTCGTAACACCGTCGCCGGTTGTTTCGGATATGGTATCCGCGGTCATCTCTTCGGGCGGGGCATCCGCCTCCGCCGTGACGGGAACCGACTCTGCTTCCAAATCCGGATCCGGCTTCTCCGATAAAGAAAGACCGCCCGGTTTTCTAACCTCGAGCGTCTCATCGTATGGCTCTTTGGGTCTGTTGTCCGGAACGGGCGACTTTTTTTTCATCAGCTCGTTAACCTCCTCAAAACAACCCTAGGATACTACTTTTCGGAAGAAGGTACAATCAATCGGATCGCTTTGGGGACACAGGACACGGAAACCGGAAGTTCGGGTCCTTCTTCACCGTCCAGATCCAGCCGTATAGTATGATCGTCATCCGTACGGATCTGAAGAGCCGGAGCCTGAAAGTAGAGGACGTTCTCATGGCGCATCAAGTCTCCGGTCAGCGCTTTCCCGATTAACGGTAATACGTCGCCGTGCGTTAATCGGGATACGATCAGGATGTCCATGAGCCCGTCGTTCGGCTTCGCCTGAGGAAGAAGATTCTTGAATCCTCCGACATTGGTGCTGTTGGCTACAATAAAAAGAAGAGCTTCGCTGTCAAAGCAAACATTATTGCATGTTACGTGGATCGGTATTCCTTCATGAAGGCCGGCCGGGAGATCCAGCGCACCCTCGATCCAGTACGCCAGTTTCCCCAGTGCGGCCTTGGAATCGGAAGGAACCCGGTATGCGACATCGGTCATCAGTCCTCCGGCCAGTACGTTCAGAAAATAACGGTCTCCAACGCGCCCGATGTCGATGTCGGTCGTATGATGATTCATAAGCATTTGCGAAAAAGTAAGCGGATCGGTGGGAATACCCATTGCCGTCGCATAATCATTGACGGTGCCGCCCCCGTATATGGCAAGGGGAACATGCACATCGCCGGCCATCATCCCGTTGACGGTTCCGTGTGCCGTTCCGTCCCCGCCGACGGACAGAATGAGATCGTATTCGTCCGGAGGGGTGTTCCGTGCGATATCGGAAGCGTGGAGGCCTTCTCCGATGTAAAAAATATCCGCGCGCGCAACCGCACCCGCATCCGACAAATGCTCGAGTAAATCATTGACCAGCTGTCGGTTGCTTTGTCGACCGGACAGAGGATTCGTAATGATCTTGATCCGAAGTTGCCGGGTCATTTGGTCTCCTCCCGAAAAAAAGGACGCATTCTTCCGCGCAAGATAACTCTAGCATAAAACCGGGAGGATGAAAACGCTCAACGGGGCGCTCCGTGTGGTAGAATATCTATCGGATGGTTTTGATAAAAACCTCGAATATTCCTTTTCAAGAGGTTAGCATGAGGCGATATCTTTACAACGCTTATCAGACATTCGGACGAAGACGTTCCGCTTATACCCTTTTATCATTTATGATCCCTTTTGTGGCGATGGCGATGGTTTTCGCTGTTCAGCAGGTTCATCCGTTCGGTGACAAGATGATCCTTACGGTTGACCTGTACCATCAGTACGCGCCGTTTGCGATCGAACTGAGAAATAAATTACTGTCCGGGGACAGCCTTGCCTATTCCTGGAACATCGGATTGGGTTCCAACTTTCTGGCGACATTCGCCAATTATGCCGCCAGCCCCCTTAACATACTCCTGCTCTTATTCCCGACCAAATACATTCCGGACGGTATCGCCTTCGTTGTCTGTGTACGCGCGGGTCTGTCCGGGCTCTTCATGTCTTTTTTGCTTCGGGATATCGATCGGGGACGCAAGGATATGTTCCTCTGCGCGTTTGCGTCGGTATACGCCTTGTGCGGATGGGTTCTGTCGTATTTCTGGAACATCATGTGGATGGATGCGGTGATGCTTTTGCCGTTGATTGTGTTCGGGATGCGAAGGATGTTTCGCGACCGGAAGCCGTTCCTTTACGTGGTCAGCCTGTTCCTGTGTCTGTGGTCGAATTTCTTCACCGGCTATTTTGTCTGCGTGTTTCTGGTCCTGTATGCGCCGGTCTGCTACGTGACGACCGTCGACAAGAAAACTCCGTCGAATTTTTTCGGGGCGGTCGGACGATTCTCGCTTTATTCGCTGATCGGAGGAGGGATGGCGGGGGTGCTTTTGTATCCTACGTACGTCGCCCTCGGACACGCGTCGGCGACCGGCGACGCTTTTCCCAAGGATTACAACCTGACCTACGACATGTTTGATTTCTTCAGCCGTTTCTTTCTCGGCTCCAATCCGAATATCCGTGACGGTATGGCGAATGTTTACAGCGGAATTTTTGTGCTCCTCCTGATCCCGCTTTTTTTCCTCTGCTCACGAATTTCCTTCAAAGAGAAAATGTCTTACGGCATCTTATTACTGATCATGTACTTCAGCTTTGCGAGCAGGATATTAAACTTCATTTGGCACGGCTTTCATTTCCCGAATCAGATTCCGTACCGCCAGGCTTTTCTGATGTCATTTCTTTTGGTAATCATCGGCTACCGCGTGATTCGGAATCTGAAATCGTTTGTACTATCCGACATTACACTGTCGGTCTTCATCATATTTTCGTATCTGGTCCTTTACGAGAAGATCGGCGAAGGCTCGGAAGGCTTCCGAGCCATTGCCCTCACAGGCCTCTTCACGATTATATATGCGGTTATTTTGAGAGCGATCATCCTTGCTCCGCGAAGTCAGCCGTGGCATCGTGTAGCGCTTTTCGGGGTCATTCTTGCGGAGCTGATCGTCGCCTCGCAGGTTACCGTCGCGCTGGTCTCCATGAATGAGGGTTTCACCGGCTGGCATTTTTACGGTATGAAGGAACCGGAGGTCACCGCTTTTCTGGATGAGAAGGAAAGTACTTCACCGAACGGACCGTTTGTCCGTGCGGAAGTGTATCCCGCGTATATTTGCAATCAGCCCGCGATGTACAAGATGCGCGGCTTGTCGATCTTTTCCTCGACGGCAAGAGAGACTCAGGTGAAATTCATGAAGTCGCTCGGACTTCATACCAACGGAATCAATTCGACCCGTAACTACGGGTTGACGGAGGTGACCGCGTCGCTTTTCGGGATTCGCTATATGATCGATCTGGAAACAGCGTCGGCGATTCCGAGCGTGTTTGATCAGGAAGAGGAGAATGAATACGGGCTGAGGATCATGAGTCATCCGGATGCGCTTTCCCTGGGATACATGGTTGCCCCCGATGTTTTGGATTACGAAATCGCCAAGGGCGGGACCAATGTCTTTGCCACGTCAAATGATTTTCTCAAAGCGCTTGGCCTTGACCCGGTTTACCGGGTGGAGGAAATCGAGATCGTGCAGGAGAATAATGTTACGTTTCGGTCGGGATCCGGGGAGGCCGGTTATTCTTTTTCGCTTGAAAAAGACAAGGATGAAGTGTTTGTCGTGTTCTCGGTGATCGGTGAACCCGACGGACGCCAACTCTACGTTTTTGAGGATACCGGCAAGAACGTCAACGCCGAAGTGCTTTTCAGCAATGCCGATTCATCGGAAACCTCTCTGCTTCGTTCGAATAATCGCAGTAATCAAATCATCGACATGGGCCGTGCGACGGAGTCCGCGCAAACGATGAAAATGACCTGGAAAGATGAGAAGGGCGACATGGCACGCATTTACTGCTACAGTGTGGATCCGGTCGCGTATGCCAAAATGACGGCGCGACTCGGTTCGTCCCAAATGAAAATCACAGAAGCCGGGAGCACCCGTATCGCGGGTGAGGTGAATGTCTCCGAATCGGGCGTGTTGTTGCTGACAATGACCTATGACGAGGGATGGAAGGCTTGGGTGGACGGTAAGCCGACGGAGATTCACAATATTGCGGGAGCGCTTTGCGGAATTCCGCTGGAAGCCGGCGAGCACGAGATCATCCTCAAATTCGAGGCTGACGGAATGAAGATCGGTATCGCAATATCAATCGGATCGATAATCTTATTGATTGCGATGATATTGATCCGGAATTTTCCCAAATACCGGAAAACCGATCAGCCTGCCGTTTTCGGGGAAGGTCCCGAGACAGATCCCGAGTATTGCGCTTCGGTATTCCCGGAAAAAAATATGCCTGACAGCGAGAACCCGGAACGAGCCGATACGGCGGAACCGGAGCGGTACGATTCGACGGAACCGGAACGAGCCGACACGGCGGAACCGGAGCGGATGCAATGAGAACCATGAACGCGCCTTCGAAGGATTTTGATATCGACCGCGAGACTGTCGTCCGGGTTCGGACGGAACCGACCCCGGAAATGCCCGACGGCCGGGAGAATGATCTTTCCCTCCGAACGCGTGACTTGCGAAGTGATTTTCGATCGGCGTCCTTTCTGGCGGGGGCATTTTTACTGCCCGCGATCCTAATCGTGATCCTGCTGATTCTTCGTAAAATTCATCCCTTTGGTCAATATTCGCCGGTGAACGGGGAACTTTACGATTATTATATGCCGCTGATGGCGGAATACCGAAGAAAACTCCTGTCTGCGGAGGACCTTTTCTATTCGTGGAATATCGGTTACGGGATTAATTTCTTTGCATTGGTCGGACGATATCTTTCCAGTCCCCTGAATCTGCTTTTACTCCTGTTTCCGGAATCCGCGATCCCGGACGTTATCACCCTTCAGTTTGTGTTGCGCGCGGGTATTTCCGGTCTGGGAATGGCCTGGTTTTTATCCGGGAAAATCCGCCTGCGCTCCGCTTATCTGATTGCTCTTTCTTCGGGCTATGCGGTCGGCGGGTATATGCTCGCGTATTTCTGGGACGCTTCCCTGACGGAGGCAATGGTTATTCTTCCGTTTGTGATGCTCGGTGCTTTTCGAATCATGACCGGAAGAAACCCGATCGTTTTTGTGGTGTCATTCTTTTTACTGATTGTATGCGCATGGCGCTCCGTGCCCTATGTCGGCTTGTTTTTTGTATTGTATCTGCCCCTTCTGTGGTTTGAATCGGGCGGAAGTCTTTTGCCTCGAAAAGAACGAAGGAGGCGCAAGAATCGCATCGTTATATACTCCGTGTTGTCTTTGGGAGCTGCGGCGTTTCTCGTGTTGCCGAGTCTTCTTTCATATACCGCGGCGGCGGGCTGGCCCGGGGCATTCCGGTTTCCGGACGATCTGAAAATGCATTTTACCTTTTTTGACATGGCGGATCGATTGCTCTTTCGAACCAATCCGGAACTGAGCTTGCGCAGTCCGAATATCTATTGCGGATTACTGGCGCCGGTTATGGTTGTTCTTTACGCTTCCTGCAACCGGATTCCTTTTCGAGAAAGACTGTACTCGTTGATTCTGATCGCGTTCCTCTACGTGACGATGAGCGGCAGTCTGATTGACTATGCGCTGAACGGCCTGTCCGTGAGCTCGTCGGATCATTTTCGGATGTCGTTTCTGGTCAGTTTTCTCTTAACCGCAATGGCCGCGGGTGTCATTCGATATTTGGAGGAGATTCCGCGCAAGACGATACTTCTGGCCATGATGGGGATCTTTGCGTTCCTGATAATCAATCATGCCGCCGGTGAGGTACAGCGTGCAATACAATCGGTTTACGGAACCGCGATTTTGGTCGGAATATTCGGATTCGGCACTCGGGCGGTCAGCGGGAATCCCCGAAGGAAACGCTATATTGCCGCGCTTATACTGTTGATCGTCGCAGGAGAGCTCGGACATTCGGTACTCCGTGCAGCGGACATGCGGATACAGTCAGACGGTAGAGCGACTTACGCGTTGAGCGGACGCTATGCGGAAATGGTACGTGACGGAATCGGGACGGATCCGGGTGTTTTCGATATGCGAATCGCGGCGGACCCGATATTGACCGACTTTGACGGAGCGGCCGCCGGGGTCATGATCCCGACGGCTCCGGCAGTGTATCTGCAAGAAGATTTGCTCTTATACGCCCGGCGTACCGGATTTCGCAGATTGCCCGATGAAGAGATGTTTGCTCCGGGAATTTACAGCGTGAACGGAATGTTGCTTCGTACCGGCGCTGAGCTTTTGCTGTATAAAGAATTTATAACCGCGGGCAGTCCGGAGAATGCCGATGTCATCGGCGATGTTGTCGAAGGACATGTGTCACTGTCCGGCAGCGGCTCCTATATCAATCCGAGAATCATTAATAAGCATGCGGCCGATCAGATCGGGAACTATAACGCGGTGAAAATTGAATGGAACGAACAGGCCCTGCCGATCGCATACCGTGTCGATCCGGCGGTTTCGGAGAGATATGATGCGTGGTCCGATTCTCCGTTCGACAATATCAACGATATCTTGATCCGAATGGGTTTAAGTCCGCTGTATCGGGAGGTTCATTATTCCGGAATATCGACGGATAACATAACGGTCGACGGAGATTATTATATTGTAGAGGATCAGGATGCCCAGGGGTCGTTGGTGATCGAAACGGAGTCTCTGACCGCGGGAGATCGCCTCGCGATTTATATCGGTTCTCAACGCGACGTCAATGTGTCGGTTTTTTCAAAACAAACAGGTCGGGTCATCGTTTCGTCAAAAGTCCGAAGCGGACTTCTGACGGACTTTAAATTTTTGGCGGAAGCGGGGATGCAATTATCTGTCCGCATCGTTATTCCGATCGGCGAGTCGAATCGTTTTCCTCTGTTTCTGGCCGTCGTTTCCGACGAAGCCATGGCGGATGCTTTTCGAGCATTATCGAATGAGGCGCTTCGGGTCGAGAAGAGGAAAGGATCTCATCTCGACGGAGTGATCACAACTTCGAACAGCGGCGCGCTATTCTTCTCGGTTCCTTATGACAAAGGTTGGATCGTACGTGTGGACGGTAAGCCTGTCGCTACTCGAAAAGCAGCGGAAGCATGGCTTAGCGCTCCGCTTTCAGCAGGCACGCATAGGATCACCGCACGGTACACTCCGCCCGGATTCGCGGCAGGGTTGGCGATATCTCTGATTTGTCTGGCCGCGATCATTCTGCTTTTTGTTTGCGACGCACGGAGCGCGAAGACGCGGATTTCCGCGAATCGGGAAGCCGATCGCCCGGAAGAAGGAGCAACAGAGCGGGATATGAAATTCGCGGCAGAAGGAACAACAGTGCGGGCCGCGGGCGACACTGAAGAGGGAGAGATGACAGTGCGGGACGCGGAGGAGGCGGGATGAGCGCGACAAAAGGAGAAGAGTTGCGAGGGATACTCCATCCGTCCGATACCTACATTATTCTCGACTTGGAGTGGAATCAGCCGATTCCCTGGATCAAGTCGAAAGTCGATCCCAAAGAACTGCCCGGAGAAATTATTGAGATCGGCGCGGTCAAATTGACGGCGGGCGCGACCGGCATCAGCCTCAGTCGACCGTTTCATGTCCTGATCCGCCCGGTGTGCTATACCATTATGAACAAAAACGTCTCGCGCGTGATCAACAAGATCTCCTCCGATCTTCGCCACGGTCTGAGTTTTACGGATGCCTATGACTCTTTTATCCAATGGTGCGGGCAGGACTTTGTGATTTGCGGGTGGGGCAATTCGGATCTGTCGATTCTGAAGACGAACCTGCGTTTTCACGACCGCTCCGCGATCCTCGGCAAGCCGTTTTTGGATGTTCAGACGCTCTTTTCAAAGGTCGCGGAGGAAGGGAACGACAAGCGAAGCGTCGAGTATGCGGTCGATTTTTTGCGCATCCCGAAGCAGGATGATTTTCACGAAGCTCACCGGGACGCGGATTATACCGGGCGGATCCTGAAGGCGATTTTCGAGATCATCGAAAAGGACGGGGAGCGGACCGCCGGACGACGGAATAGCGGGATGGAACCGGAGACCGCCGGCATCTCCCCAAAGACAAAAAGGTGCGATATTTTCCGGTTGGAGCAATACCTTTTCGATCCGGACCTCAATGTGCAATCCGAGCGACGGACCGATTATTTCCCGTCATGGGAAGAGTGCTGTCGAAGAACATTTACCGAGGAAGCGCTCTGCCCGGCATGCGGATCTCCGATGAAAGAGGAGTTGGGCTGGTTTCGGATCCGGAAGAGCGCGTTTTCGCTTTTTCGATGTGACCGTCACAATTTGACGGCCGGACGCATACGCCTGAAGAAGAATCCCGAGAAGAAAATATACGGCACCGTGACGTTTAAATTGATTCAACCGGGCGAAGCGGTGTTGACCGAGGATCGGTATGCCGAGTATTCCGAATTCGGTGCGGAAGGGAAGCCCCGGGCGGTAGTAAATCATGCGGACGGGAAGGCGCAGGAAGATGAAATTGGCGAAGAAAAATGCGAAACGATTCACTCCGATTAGCAGTTTACCGCTAAACGTTTCTTTTGATTTTCTACAACGATATCACTCATAAAGCCACGCTAAAAGCAAAAAAACATCACCTTTTTTACATAAAGGACACACCTTAAGAGTTGAAGAATATTCCTTTTCCTATATAATAGTAGGTGGAATAATGTACGCTATGTGTTCTTTGTCCCACATATTTACGATTCGGAGGGGAGAATGATGAATAAATCTTTGAGGTTACCCGGCCGACGGTCGAGAAACATTATGTCCGGAACATCGCGTTCCGGAGGAATGTTGATTCTTGTACTCGTCATTATGGCCGTGGGACTGATTCTGATTACATCTGCGTTATCGATTACGTTGGCTTCCAGAGATCGGTTCTATGAAGACGCGCAATCCAGTCAGGCAAGATTAACGGTTACCTCTGCCGCCAAGGCGGTCGTAGACGCAATTTTAGTGACACAAGAACTCAGAGACGAATTAGTAGAGGACTGGGCGGATGCCGGAGAAACACTTTGGATCAGATCCGGATCGGGGTATGCGTTTAACGCAGGTCTCGGATCCGGTAACACAGTCGCTCCGGGTATCGGTGCGAACACCTCGGGTGCAAGCGGTTACACTAAAGCTACATTCGGCAGGGTCAGCGATTATATAACGATCGATTTTGAGACCGGTATATCCACCACGGCGACCGGAACGACCGAGAAACTTACGGTTTATCTTGAAGAGATCCCGCCGGTCGTTCAACCGGACGGATTCGGACAGATGTTCAAACTGGGCGGCGACGATTCCACAAACACGATTGATAATGCGTTTATCGGACAGACTACGGGATATACCGCGGATCAGGTCAAGTCCAATTACGTGGTTCTGAGCGGCGACATGAACGTCGGTACCGGAATAATCGATATCACTTCGGACGTCGTTTATACGGATCTCGTTAAATCCGGAGCCGGAAACGCTTACAATGGCAACATCATCTTCTGGGGAGACGAAGCCGGAATTTATACGAATCTCGCAGGTAACGGGGTGCGCACGAATCAACACATCCTTTTCCTCGGGAAAACTCCCGGAGTAGCCAGTGTTTTCCGCGACGCATCCGGCAATCCGGGCACGCTGACCAGTTCGCCGCAAGGAGGTATTATTGGGACCAAGGGTCAGTATTATGTGAACACGACGATGTTAAAGAAAGCCTGGGGCCAGTACATAGGCCCCGGTGATCCCTTCTATATTGATGGAAACGTTGTATTCAACGATTCTACCAATAATTATGATGGTAATTTCGATAAGGTGTACAAAATAAATGCGAGCGCTAACGTTTGGTACACAACAAATAGCGGTAGGATTACGTACAATAATACGACTGATGTAGCCGCAGGCCAAGTTCAATACAACGCGTCTTCGATTGGAGATGTTGTTATTGACTACACAACAGACCTCCAGAAGATTGCCAATATTGAAAGAGAATTGCCGACGACTTCGGAGGCGAAGGCTTTGGCTCAGTATTCTTCGGTTTCCGATATCACGGCATACGCGACCAAGATAACAAACTTAACAACAAACGCCCCCGCGTATACCGGTCCGTCTTACTATATTGATGCCTCAACTGCGAATAACCTGACGGCGGACTTGATCTTTGATCTGACCAATAATGACATTACGCTTTACATCATCAACTCATCCTCCGCAAGGAAATTCTACGTAGGACCCGAGTCATCCTCAACCGGATCGATACAGTTTATCAACGGTCAGCAACACTGGGGAAAGATTGTCCTTCTTGAGAACGGATATATGGTTGTCGGTAAGAACAATTACAGTACCTATAAAGGTATTATCACGGTTGCTCATTCCGGACCCAGGACAAAGGCGATCGTTGGCGCCAAACCGTGCTTGTACATCATCGGCTTTGGAAACAATACCGTTGAGGCTCAGCATTTGTCCATCGTGGACGCGTATATCGGCCTGTATGGTAACGGCGGTAAGTTCTGGGCGAACAATGGGCCGTTTATCTACGGCAGAATCGAAACGGAGCTCTATGAGAGCAACAACAGTTTCTTCTATCTGGACTACTGTCCGGGACCGAACGATCCTGCCGGCGGTGAAGATCCGCCGCCGTTGGTCACGAAATATCGGATCGCATCCTATGTGTATTCGTAAGTTTAGCGGATCATCTCTCACACAGCCCGGGCCTTGCGTAAAGGAAGGCAAACAGGGGTGAGGAAAACTTGATAATTAGCATTTTGAAATTGTCCGATCCGAAAGGGTCGGACATTTTTTTTCCGAATCAGAAAAGGAGGGCAGATGACGTTTCGCGGACCGGATAGGGTTCTGTTCGTAAATCAAAACAGGAGGGCGGATGCCGTTTGCGTGTAACGGAAGTTTCTGCACTGAAATATTTCATCGACAAGAGGAGAAATGGTGGTTCATGACAAGGCTGGCATGTGGAGGCGGAGGTTATGATAAGATTGTGATCCGATCTCGGGATCTCCGGCTATTACACATGTCCCGGCAGCCTCCTGCTTCGCTCTTAAGAGGTTA
>JAAYIQ010000062.1 GCA_012523365.1 Clostridiaceae bacterium | reverse complement strand
TGACACTGCGTATATTTATAACGGTGGGCAAAACGAAGTTCTCCTGGGCAAAGCGCTCGCGGGCGGTTACCGGGAACGCGTATATATCGCGACGAAACTTCCGGCTTATATGGTACAGAAGTTGTCCGGCGCACAGAGCATGTTCGCGACGGAATTGAAGCGGTTGAAGACGGACTATATCGACTATTACCTCCTTCACATGCTGACCGACATCAACAGTTTCGATCGGATGGTTGAGATCGGCGTGCTTCAATGGATGGAAGAACTGAAAAGCGCCGGAACGATTCGGAACATCGGTTTTTCCTTTCACGGCAGTCATGACAGCTTTCGAAAGATTCTGGAGGCGTATCCGTGGGATTTTTGTCAGATTCAGTATAACTATATGGACGAGAATCATCAGGCCGGCAAGGAAGGGTTGTTGCTGGCCGCGAAAATGGGCATCCCGGTGATCGTCATGGAGCCGATCCGCGGCGGGATGCTTTCGGATCAGTTGCCCGATTCGATCACTCGCGCTTTTCGCGAGACGAATCCGGGACGGTCGATGGCGGAGTGGGCACTCCGATGGGTATGGAATCACGGGGAGGTTACCGTAGTGCTGTCCGGGATGAGCACGGAAGCGCAATTATTCGAGAACATTAAAACCGCATCCGACGCGTTGCCGAACAGCTTGACCGACGCCGACCTTGCGGTTTTCGAGCGGGTAAAGGCGGATATGGCGGCCCAAACCAGGATCCCTTGCACGGCATGCGGTTATTGTATGCCATGCCCGTTCGGTGTCGATATTCCGGGGTGCTTTTCGATCTATAACGAGAAGTATCTCGTGAACGGGTCGGGCGGTTTTTTTAATTATTACCGGACGCTTGGCGTTTTTTCGGTGCGTCCCGGATTCGCGTCGATGTGCACGGAATGCGGGCGCTGTGAATCGCATTGCCCGCAGAGCATCGAAATTCGCAAGGAATTGAAACTGGTCCGCAGAACCTTCGAGCGCCCGATATCCCGTTCGGTCATCCGTTTGATGCGCGGCTTTCTTCGCATCGAAAAGCGCCGAAAGGGCGGAGGCAGCTGAGCGTTATCGGATCGGATTGTTTTTTGCGAATAAAAAAGATAAGATATAAGAGTGTGCGCCAAAGCCGCATGGATTATCCCCAAAGGAGGACCGCGTTTTGTATTCAGCCGAGAATGATTTTGCGGAGGGACTCTTAAGGATTTTCGACAATGTTCTCTTGACGGAGGAGAAAGCACTTTCCAAGGGTTATTTTTCCAATCTTTCCATCGCGGAACTACACACCTTGGAAGCCATCGGTCCTTACGAAGCACGCGCGATGAGCGAGACGGCCTCACGGCTCGGTATAACGACCGGGACGCTGACTGTGGCGATTGATCGATTGGTGCGCAAGGGTTACGTTGAACGTTACCGCGACAGTAAAGACCGTCGCGTGGTTCGCATCTGTCTGACCCGCCAAGGAAAGTTGGCGTACCGAATGCACGCGAAGTTTCACAAACTTCTTGTCCGGAGGATCATGGATCCTCTGGCACCCGATGACCGGGAAAGACTGGCCGCTCTCGTACGCGAGATCGACAGCTTCATCAAAGAACAATACGAGAAATACAGCCAGGAAGAAAATGCCCGAATAGCGGCAAAACAAACGGAGGACCAGTGAAAATGACCGATTTATCCAGTGACTTACAGCGAGGCGAGCCGGACAGTACGGGCGACCCCCGAGAACGAATCGGGCTCGATGATCCCGTGATGCGAAGGAAAGAACGGATATACGACACCTTGATTGACCTGGTGACCGAGATGGACGATCTTTCCCCGACGGACATTAAGCCCGAAACCGAAATCGTACATGATTTGGGACTGGATTCGCTTCAGGTATATGAGCTTGTGATTGATTTGGAGAGCCGGTTTGAAATCCGAATATCCGACGACGAGCTTGAGCGCGTCAACACGGTTCAGGATGTGGTCGATTTGATCTACGGTATGACATCAGAATAATTACAAGCGAGGTGCCCGATGAATTATGTTTTTCTGCTGAACTATTTTGCGGAACGAAAAAAGGCAGCGGAGTTGGAACTTGCGATTCGTGATTTTGAGGCTCGTAAAGGCACAAAAGTTGAGATTCATCGCACCGAATATCCCGGTCACGCCGGCGAACTTGCGGCAGAAGCAGCGGGGAAATTTGGATCCGACGCGATTGTTTTCGCGTGCGGAGGAGACGGAACGGTTCATGAGGTCGCGAACGCGCTGGCATTCGGACAGACTCCGATGGCGGTTCTTCCGATGGGAACCGGGAACGATTTCGCGCGTACGATCCTCCCGGAACAGTATTATCACGAGCCCGCTAAGTTGATCGCGTTTATTGAGAACCACGAGGTTCGTCCGCTGGATTTGATCCGTGTCGACTGTTATGACGAAACTTCCAATTTTTTGCCCGAGAAGAGTCGATACAGCGTGAACATCACATCGTTCGGACTCGATACGATGGTGAATGCTCAGGCGAAGGAATATATCCGCAAGACCAATCGTAACGGATTTGTCCGGAAGCACGCATATACGATCGCGATACTGAAGTGCTTTATCAAAGGCTGGAAATTTAAGATGAACTACTCGCTTGAGCTTGCGTCGGGCAAGGGAAGCGCACAGGGTCAAATGGATTATTCCTTAGCTTGTATATGCAACGGCCGTTACTACGGCGGCGGTTTCAACCCCTCTCCGCATTCGAATACGGATGACGGAATCCTGGAGGTTTGCCTGGTGGAAGACCTGTCAAGGCACAAGGCCATTCCTCTCATCGGAAAATATAAAAAAGGACAGCACCTTGGGCATCCGAAGTGCCATTTTTTCACGGTAACGAGCGGTGTCATCTCTTCAACGGAGAGGCATTCACAAATTCACGGGAATTACGACGGGGAGGACTTCTATGCGCATCAGGTCCGCTTCGAGGTCATTCCGGACGCATTACCGTTCGCTTTCTTCTCCATCTGAGTCATCCACTCCTGGAGTGCCGCGGTCATTTTCTTGGGATTTCCCCCGAACTGTTCGGGCAGCAGCGGTTCGCCGTAATGAACGGTGACGGCTTTGCGCCGTTTGTTCACGCGATCCCAGGTCTGAGGGCGTTTCATGTGTCTCGATAATACTTCGTACCCGCCTTCTATGTACACCGGGAGAAGCGGAACGCCGGCCTTGACCGCCATATAAGCGGCTCCGTCCTTGAATTCCGCAACCATTCCGTCGTGGGTTCTCGTTCCTTCCGGATGAACCAGCATAATATTTCCGTTCTCAACTTCTTTCTTTGCTTTGATCAAACCGCGTACCGGGCTTCCGTAACGATCGACGGCGATCCCGCGCCCGACGCGCATGATCAGCCGGCCCAGGAGTCCGTAACTCGTCTCGAGATCGGAGCCTGCCAGACAGCACATTTTCGCGAAATGCCTGCGGGGAAGAAAACGGGCGATCCACATTCCGTCGACAAAGGTTTGATGGTTGGCGGCGATGACATATGGTATCTCCTTCGGGATGTTCTTTCGCCCCGAACTCCTGAAACGCAGCAGGAGATAGGAGGCTGTTACGCCAAGTCCGAAAAAGAAATGGCCGACAAACCCGCGGCGTACGGGATAATGACTGTCCTTGCCGGCGGAAGACGGCAAGGCTTTAATGGATCCGGAGTCTGAGGAAGGGCTCACTTTGCGTCGTGCTCCTTTGTGGGTCGTTGAGTTGCTTAAACTCGAAAAAGCGGCGTTTCTTTTTACCCATGCTATTCCACGAATCCCTTTATGTCAATGATTTGATCCAAATGGTTTGAAAGTCAAAATAAATTCGGTGTTTCCCGTAGACGCTCTCCCGATTCCATGTTATTATCGAAAATAATCAAAAACACCGACGACTCATCGACGGAATCCGTACAGTAATGAACATAAGGCTGTTTTTGGAGGGAGAAGGAATGCAGACGGTAACCGGGAAGGCTCTTCGCGAAGGGGCAAAATATGAGACGCTGCGGGACTTGGTTCTCGATATCAGAGAAAAGTACGCCGGCAAGGATGCCTTTATTTTCAGAAGAAAACCGGAGCAAGCGGAAATTCATAAGACATACGACGATTTCGGAGCCGATGTCGAACACATCGCGCTCGCATTATCCGAACTTGGGCTTACCGGCAGTCATCTTTCGGTAGTCGGAGAGAATTCCTACGAATGGATGGTTTCCTATTCGGCCATTGTCGGAGGCGGCAGTGTCGGTGTTCCCCTAGACCGTCTTCTTCCCGAAACAGAGGTTGTCAATCTTCTGAAGCGCGGCAAGGTGAAAGCGGTTTTTTATCACCCGAAGCATCATGACATGATGATTTCGGTGGCAGGTAAAAGCGGCGAAACGGATCCGGGCGTTAATTATTTTATCTGCATGGAGAAAGAACCGGTCGCCGACAAATGGCCCGAGGACAAAAGGTTTCTGGATTTCATCGATCTTCTCGAGATCGGGAAAAAACAAAAAGAAGCCGGAGACCGACGTTTCCTGGACACACCGATCGACCCGGATGCGATGAGGATTATCCTTTTCACCTCGGGAACGACCTCAATGAGCAAGGGCGTCATGCTTTCGCACAAGAATATTTGCCGGAATGTCTATTACATATCCTCAACTCTTTATGTGGAGACCGGTGAGCGCGCCTTTTCGATATTGCCCCTCCATCATACTTTTGAGAACACCTGTGATTATTTCCTCCTCTCACGCGGCTGTGTGATTTGTTTTTCGGACGGTCTTCGATATCTCGTCAAGAATTTTCAGGAGTGGCATATCGAGGTCGTGATTTCGGTGCCGCTTTTGTTTGAAAACGTACACTCGAAGATCATGGCCGGAATCACGGAATCCGGAAAAGAAAGTTTGATATCCGTGATGATTCCGCTGACGCGATTTTTACGCAAAATCGGCATTGATCTTCGCAGAATCATTTTTAAGGACATCCTCAAAAAGTTTGGCGGGCATCTTCGCCTGGTCGTCATCGGCGGCGCCGGAATCGATAAAAGATACATTCGTGATTTCAGTGATTTCGGACTGGATTTTCTGATGGGATACGGCCTGACGGAAACCGCGCCGGTCATCAGCGTAACTACACAGGAATGCAATGTTTACGGGAGTGTCGGTCGGCCGGTCACCGATGTTCAGGTCGGAATCGATACCGAAGACACGAAGCCGGGAGCGGTCGGTGAAATCTTGAGCAGAAGTGAATGCGTGATGCTCGGATACTACGAGAATCCGGCGGCGACCTCCGAGGTGATGACCGAGGACGGATGGTTTCGAACGGGAGACATGGGCTATCTGGACAAGAAGGGATGCCTGCATATCACCGGACGCGTGAAATCGATGATCGTACTGACGAACGGAAAAAAGGCTTTTCCGGAGGAGATCGAATCTCTGATTAATATCATTCCGGGCGTTCGTGAATCGTTCGTCTGGGGGGAGACTTCGGATCGTGAATCCATTGAGATCTGCGCCAAAATTTTGATCGACCGTCAGGAGATCGGAAAACACCTGCCCGTTCCGGATAAAAATCCGGGCGATAACGCTATTTATGATTATTTTCACGATCATATCCGGGAGATCAACCATCAGATGCCTTCTTTTAAGGCGATTCGTTACTTCGTTTTCTCGGAAGGTGAAATGGTCAAGACGACTACGCTGAAGGTAAAAAGAAAACAGGAACTCGATGCCGTTCATGCTATACTGGAGAAGGCGGGCGCGACGATGAAATCCGCGAACGGCCAGAATCTGGATACCCTCTGAGGAGGTGCGCGGTCTTGGCGTTTCGAATTCTGCACGGAGAACGTGCGGGCGATTTAACCGATGCCTGCATGGAGGAAATTTGCAACGAAGCGCTTTTGTGGCCGAATAAACGGGCGTTTCTCATTGTACCTGAGCAGACAAAGGCCGACATGGAGCGGCGTTATCTTGAGATCCGGCAGAAGTTGAGCCGGAGCCCTGAATCCGGAGGCGGAATCGACGAAGCGTTGATGATCGTCGACGTGTTGAGTTTCCATCGTTTCGCCCACAGAGTGCTCGCCGAGATCGGCGGAACCGCGCATGATCTTCCCGACGCGGCAATGCAGAGTCTTTTGATTCATCGCGTCCTGAATGAGGGTAAGGATGATTTTTCGGTGCTTTCACCGATTTCACAGAGATTCGGCTTCGCATCCCGTATTCAAAATGTGCTTGAAGATTTCTACCGTTACGATATTACTCCGGAGATGCTCGAAAACATAGACGAAGAGGCGAGCCGACCGCTTTTCGCCAGAAAAATGCGTGAGTTGGGCCTCCTGATGAAACGCTTGGACGAGCTGACCGAGCGGCTCGATTGTTGCGAGCGGGCCCGCCCGCTCCCAAAACTTTGCTCGGTAGTCGACGAAGTCCGCAAAGCCCGTAATAACGGACCCTTGCCATGGCCTTTGAATCGACTCGAATACTTGTCCGAGGCATCAATCTGGATCAACGGCTTCGGCCAAACACGAAATTTCACACCGGAAGAGACGGAACTGATCCGGAGACTCTCGAGCTTGTGCGCCAAGGTGACCGTATCGGTATGCGCCGATCGGGAGACCGCGAACCGGTTCTCGGACTCCGGTGCCTGCGAGAATTGCGCCGACGGCTTTTATTTCGGCGGACAGACGATCCGGCTGTTGAAGGAAGCGATCCCGGGAGCCGAGATCATCGGGGTCGGGACGGGAGCTGAAACCGTGCCCGAGATCAGGCATTTGTCGAGATCCTTCCTGCGCCGCGAGCGTAAACCTTTTGCCGGATCCGCGGAAGGAGTTACAAGCATGCTTTTCGCGTCGACGACCGAGGAGCTGTCGTACATTGCCGGCAAAATCCGCGAGTTGGTTTTGCTTCACGATTATCGATATAAGGACATAACGGTTGTCCTTTGTGATCCCGAAAGTTATCGGTCCAATCTGCATGCCGTTTTTTCGGAGTTCGGCATGGATCCGTTTCTCGATAAAAGAAGAAAACTTTCCGATACTGCGCTGATGCGCTTTGTCACCGCACTTCTGGATTTGGGCGTGAACGGATGGTCATACGACAGTTTGATGCGATGTTTGAAATCGGGAATTTGTCATATCTCCCGGGAACAATCGGACAAACTGGAAAATTACTTCTTGCGGCACGGGCTTTTTAAGGGGTTCCGGATTTTCGATGAAAAAAACTACGCGACCGGGAAGGACACGGAGGGTCCGGAGGTCTTTCGCGAGGTCGAGCGAGTGCTTCTTCCGTTACGCGAAGCGGTGCGCGGTCTTTCGGCCGAGCCCCGCTGTGATCGAAAAGCCGGGCTTCTTTCCGCTTTTCTTATCGAGTATGTCGGAGCGGATGCGGACAGCGGAAACGGCGGCCAGATCGAACTCCTGGCCGGTGAGTGGGTAGAGGCCGGTGATCACGACGCAGCGCTTGCGTTGGTCGCCTCGTGGAATGAGCTGACGAAAACACTTGACCGACTTGCCGGACCGCTCGGAGACATGAAAATATCGCTTCTTAATTTTCGCGACGCGCTTGTTTTCGCGGCCGAAGCCGCTTCCGCGGGTGCGATACCCGCATTTGTCGATCAGGTGCGGATAACCGATGTCGCCCACGGATTTCAGAGGGATTGCAAGGTCCTGTTTTTGGTCGGCGCCCAACGGGAATATTTTCCGAACACCGCGCTTTCCGAGGGCTTTCTGCGCGGGTATGAGCGAGAGTTGCTCGGGAAATCTCTTCGCGTCCGTTTTCCGAACCGCGCCAAGGACGGCGCATACGCGGATTTTTTTACCGCATACGCGATTTTGGATTGCCCATCCGAGAAGTTCTTCGTTTCGGGGCTCTTGTCGAAGGAGCCGTCGCTGGTTTTTCGGTTGATCGCAGAATGTTTGCCGAACGCGTTGCTCCTCGATAATCCGCCGAAAAGCCTCCACGACCCGCGACTTTTTTCGGCGAACGCACTGCTTCGTCATGCGGCACATCTCTGTTCCCCGGATGCCGCAAACGAGGATCCGGCAGAGCGACATAAGGCCTTGGCCCTCCTTCGTATGCACCCTGAGTTTGCCTGCGACCGGGATCGCCCGGGAGATCCGTTCGAGATCGTTCTGCCCGGCAAACTGATGTCGGAGCTTCTCGGCTCGCGCTCGAAAATGAGCGTGTCGCAGATCGAGAAATATGTGTCCTGTCCGTTTCAATACTTTGCTTCATATATTCTTGGTCTTGCGGAGCGCGAGCGATTCGAGGTTGACGCGCGGGAGACCGGTTCCGTGACGCACAAGATCATGGAAATCGCCTTGGATGAACTGATCGAAGAACTTGGCGGAGCCTCCGGTGAAGATGCGAGAGAAGCCGTCCTGAAGGACTTTTCGTGCAGAGACTACCAGCGCTGGGCGGAGGAGCTTTTCGAAAAGGCGTGCGCGGAAGAAAAAAATAACGTTTCCCTTGATCCGGCTCTCCGGATGGGGTCCGGACAGCGGATGATTGCGATTGCCCGGGAATCCCTTCGCGCAGTCGTCGGCGCGATCGGGGCCGGCGGGTTCATTCCTGCGGAGGCCGAGTGGTCATATGGCGAAGGAAAGAAGAATCCGCCGTTTTCGATTGAATGGCCCGAGCAGGGAAGAAGCGTTGTTTTTAAAGGGATCATTGATCGTGTCGACGTCAACTCCGATGGTGTTTTTCGCGTGTTGGATTATAAAACCGGAGATAAACGCGTAAATTTCCTCCACATATACTCCGGACTTTCCGTGCAACTGCCGGCGTATTTGTTTGCTTACCGGTTTGCCAATCCGCACCTGATGCCGGGCGACGCGGGTTATTTCGTTCTTCGTAACCCGATCATCCGAGTGGATCCCGCGGGAGGTGAAGCCCCGGCGGTGAGCGCGGCGCTCGGAAAAAGCAAAGAATTTTCCGAGCGGGGCATGAAGTTGGCGTCGGAGGATCTTATCTGCAGTTCCGAACATGCGATGCTTCGAATCCGAGAATCCTGTGAGAAGATTTTCAGCGGTTGTTTCCCGGTCCGACCGGTCTATGATCCGGCGGGCGGAAGTCACGCTTGTACATATTGCGAATATAAGTCCGTTTGTGGTATTGACCCGGTCACGCCTCCGTTTTCGTTTCTGAAGCCTTTGCCCGACATCGACGTCGGAGACGGAAAAAAACAGACGGACCGGGAACGTTATATTTCCGCCGTACGGCGTGATCTTGCCCGTATCCCCGGACAGGGGACAGCTGCCGACACGAAGCGGCCGGCGGAAACGGACGGAACGGGAGATTTGACGAAATGAGTCTGACGGAGCAACAACGAAGCGTCGTGAACGCCGAACTCGGAAACCTCTTGGTCAGCGCTGCCGCCGGATCCGGCAAAACACGGGTTTTGGTCGAGCGTATCGCCGAGCGGATCGTCGAAGGCAAACTGAATGTTGAGAATGTTTTGGTGATGACGTTTACCCGAGCGGCGGCAACACATATGAGCAACCGTCTGGAAACGGCTCTTCTGGAGGCGCAAAGACGCGCGGGAAGCTCCGGCGAGGCGCTCCGGATTTCGGAGCAGATCTCCATGCTTCCGCTTTCGCATATTTCGACCATCCACTCTTTTTGTAACGATGTAATCAAGAACTTCGGGTCGGAATCGACCGATGATGCGGGAAAGGTGTTTGTTGAACCCGGCGCCTCGATCATGGACGGTACCCGTTCCAAGATCCTTCTGGAGGAATCGGTTGATCGTGTTCTGGACGGGCTCTATGCTCTTTGCCACCGGATTCTGCTGGTCGGTGATCCCGACGCGGAGACCCTCGTTCCCGCCGAACTGCCGGATGTTCTTTCGGAGCCTTTGCCATTCTCGCTTACAAATGACTGCCCGACTACCCGATCATGGTGCGCGTCTTTCATGAATATGTCGATGTGTTTCGGCGACGGACGAAGCGATCGCATGCTCCGGGAGATGATCCTGTCCTTTCATTCGGCACTGCGAAGCCTTCCGGATTACCAAGAGCGCATTCGCGAGATGATCCGGCAAAAAGAGCGCGAAGCCGCAGATTTTTCCCGATCGCCGGTTGCGGCGGCATACATTGAGGAGCTCGGGGAAATATCGCGTCGCGCCGCCGATGCGGTCTCGGAAGCCGATCGGATTCTCGGCTCTTTTGCCTTCACCGGCGTGAAGAAAAAAAACGATGAATATGTCGCTTGTTACCGGGGAGCATTTGCGGCGTCCGCGGAGCTTTTCGAGAAAATGAAAGAAGATTGCTCTTGGAATGACATCCATGAGATCGCGATGCGCGTACCGATCGGAAAATGGCCGGGAGGGCCCGGGAGAGCGGACTCCGATGATCTTAAGAATCGTTTTTATTCCGTTCTGGAGCCGTTTTTTGTGCAAATGTACATTCTGACCGGGATCTATCCGATCAACCGGGAGTACGTGTCCCGATTCAAAGGTCTTGAACCGGGTGTTTTCAGGAGAAACGCCGAAGAGATCAGCAAGGATCTCTCGATCATGCTCCCGCTTCTGGCGCGGCTTTTCGAGACGGTGGAGCTCACGGACCGCTGGTATTCCGAACGAAAGCGCACCGAAAGTGCGCTGGATTATTCCGACCAGGAACAGCTGGCGTTACGGCTTTTGAAGAGACCGGAGGTGTCCGCACATTACCGGGAGCTTTTCACGGAGATTTACATTGACGAATATCAGGATAACAGCCGGATTCAGGACGCGATTATCGAACGGATCGCGAACGGGAACGCTTTTTATGTCGGCGACGTCAAACAGAGTATATACCGATTCCGCCACGCGCGACCGGACATGTTTACATCAAGAGGCGACCGCTATCGCGAAGGCTCGGGAGGTACGCTTCTGGAATTGAACGGTAATTTCCGAAGCCGTGCCGAGATATTGAATTTCGCAAACGATATTTTCTCGCAACTGATGTCGCGTTTATCCGCCGAAATCGAATACGACGCGTCTCAGCGTCTTGAGCCGATGCGGCTCGAAAATGCGTTCGACGATCACCCCGAAGAAGCCGTACAGATGGTCTTGATTGATCGGTCCCGTCCGGTCGGAGAATCGCGGGGAACCGATGGTGGAGCGTCGGAAGACCGATCAGAAACGGACAAATCCGGTCGGGTCGACGAGTCCGGTCGTCCCGAAAACACCGACCCTGCTCAGTCGGAGGACCCGTCCGCAGACACGGGTGCTTCGGAGCTCACCGGTGAGGGAGCGATCGACATCGAAGCGATTCGCTATGAAGGGCTGTATGTGTATCGGACGATTCGCGGGCTGATCACCCGGTACGGGTGCGAATACGGGGACTTCGCGGTACTATGCCGGACGAATCGCGAAGCGGCGGAAATATCGGAGTTATTGTCCGAATTGGGCGTTCCGGCTCAGGGACCCTCCGGAGCCGCGCTTTTCGCCGACAGAGAGCTTCTGCTCATGAATAACCTGATTCTGCTGATTGACAACATGAGGCAGGACATCCCGCTCTGCTCGGTTATGAGGGCCGATTTTCCGGATGCCGGATTCACCCCCGAAGAGTTCTTGCGGATTTATCTTTTCGCGAGGGAAAAGGGCCGTGCTAAGGATTTCTACCATGAGAAGGTCGCACTGTATGCGGCTGAGGGTCCGGAGCCGCTTGCCGGAAAAATCAATCGTTTTCTCGATTTTATCGGCTCGTTGCGCACCCAATCGATGTTCCTTAAGGTTTCGGAGCTGATCGAAAGAATATACCTTTCCACTGGCATTTTGAATCGGTTGATCGGCGACCGGAACGGGCCTTCGCGCGTGGAGGCACTGGAGACCTTCCGCGAGTGGGCGAATGCTTTTGAAAGCGGCAGAAGGGGCGGACTTTATTCTTTTGTCCGCTATATCGACGAAATCCGAAGGGGAGACCAGCGCCCCGAGGATTATGAAATCGGAGAGCAGATCCGTAATGCGGTCCGTTGTAACAGCATCCATAAAAGCAAAGGTCTTGAATATAAGGTTGTATTCGTATGCGGGATTTCCGGCTCGTTTCCGCTCCGCGTCGATACCGGATCCGTCATAATGAATGATATTCACGGAATCGCTTCTGATTTTATTGAACTCGAAAAGGGCTATAAATATCCGACCCTCCCGAAGATATTTCTGACCGAGCGGGAGCGGCGCGCAGCACTTTCCGAGTATCTTCGCCTCCTATATGTCGCTGTGACCCGCGCCGAGGAAAGGCTTTATCTGGTCGGCAGTTTTACGAGAAAAAAAGAAGGAGGCATATCGCGGCATGAGGACTTTGTGACAGCCTCGCGTCCGGTTCCCGATGAGAAACTCCCCCCGAATATGGTTCTGCGCGCCGGGAGTTTTCTGGATTTCCTGCTTCTCGGGTTAGGCAGGAACCCCCTGATGCCCGCAGAATCGTTAATATCGGAAGGAAGTGACGTTGCATCATTAAGCGAAGCGGGAGTCGTGCTTCGAAGGACCAAGGACTTGACCGTTCAGATCATCGAGCGGAATATTCTTGAGAAGGAGCTCTCCGGAGCAGACCTCGTGAACGTCGGGAATACGACCCCTCCGCGCGGGCGGGACGAGGATCGTCAGGAAGTCAATATCGAGGATCTGAGCGACTCCGAACGATTGCTTTTCGAAAAGCAATCAGGCAACGCATATTCCCGCGAGGATTTAATTCGTATGCCGGCGAAGGTGACGGTGTCGGAATTGAAGCGCAGAACACCTCCTCCCGAAGAGGGAGAGGAAGAAAAGGTGCCGGCCGGGATCGACGGAATACCCGGAAAAAGACCGGTTAATCTTGTGGTTCGCACCGGATTAACGAAGCGGACGACGGAGCGCGCACTGTCTCCGACCGAAGCGGGCGTTCTCCTTCACAGCGTTTTTCAGTACCTGGATTTTTCTGCTTTGCCCGGGCATGCCACAGCGGAGAGCGTGCGGGCGGAGTTGGCGCGGTTGGCCGCGCATGGCATGATCCGTCCCGGACAGGTGCCGTATCTTGAGCCGTATATAGCGGACATCCTTGCCTTTTCATCCTCGGACATCTGCGCGAGGATGTGCAAAGCCGAACGAACCCCGGGTCACGGCCCGTTCCGTGAAATACCGTTTTCGATTACGGAACCGGTATCGCCGGACGATTTTCGTCTGATTCAGGGAATGATCGACTGCTGGTTCATCGAGAACGGGAGAGCCGTTCTGATCGATTACAAATCGGACAGGATTCGCGGCGATCAGAATGAAAAGGAGAGGATCCTCAAAGATCGGTATACCGTTCAGCTCGACTATTACGCCCGCGCCATTGAAGCGGCCAGCCGTCTGAAAGTCAAAGAGAAGATGATTTGGTTGATTCCGGACCGGACTTTTTATGCGTTCTGAGGTCGCGGAAAAAGCCGCTCAGTATATCGCCGCACTCTTCCTTCAGTATTCCCGCGGTAAAGTTGACTCGATGGTTATGTGCCCGCTCGAAAAGCTTGTCCTTAGACATTACCGCCCCGGCTTTCGGGTCGGGCGCTCCGAAATACACATGTCTCACGCGCGCCTGAATAATGGCTCCCGCACACATGGAGCAAGGCTCGAGCGTCACATATAAATCGCAGTCTTCGAGACGCCAGGAGCCGATTTTCTTACAGGCCTTTTGTATGGCAATCATCTCCGCGTGCAAGGTCGCGTCCTGTTTGTGTTCCCGTAAATTATAGGCTCTGGCGATGATTCTGCCGTCGCGGACCACAACACAACCGATCGGACAATCACCGATGTTTTGGGCTTTCTTCGCCTGGGTCAGAGCCTGCCGCATAAATTTCTCGCTGATGCTTGATTCTCTCATGTTCCCAATATATCATGAAAGGATATCAATCGGTTCCGAAACTTAACTATTTCCGTTTGCACTTTTCCGGGTGAACGGTTATAATTACTCTGCCTACTTGTGGTATTTTGCCGGGATTGTAGGTAATTATACATAAAGGTGGGTTCCCGATGGCTTCCATAAACGGTATATGCAAGAACTGCGGTTCTTTGGTTGTAGCTTATGATCGCGATGAGATGTGCGAGTGTTTATTTTGTGATTGCGTTTTTCCGATATCCGAAGCTGTTGAAATCGCGAAGAATCCCGGGAATTATACGTTTCCGAACGAGCCTCAGCCGAAGCGCGAGGGAAACAAGCGATACACGACCGTCCCGGTGTTTCCGGATCCGGTACCCGCGGCGATCAAACAAGCGGAATCGCTGACAACCACAAAGAAGAAAGAAAAGAATCCGTACGAGGTATCGGCGGATGACGTGAAAGCTCCGGCGAAGACCGTGTGGACAATTGCCGGGATATCGCTCGGAATCATTTTGCTGGTCGTCGCGATATTCCTGCCGATTTATCTGATCCGGCAAGGTCGTAAGGATGCGATCTCCGAGTCGGTCGGTCAGGTTTTCACGACAGCGGGATACGCAGTCAACACGGCAAGCACGGACGGATATCCGGTCGGATATTCCATAACCGGATCCTCGAACAATGTTCTTCAGGTAGTAACCTCGACGAATGAATTAAGCGAAGACCAGGTTCGTGATACCTACGAGGCTTTCGCGGCGCTGAGAGCCGAGAAATCAGGATACAAGACAGATAACGCTTCGCAGTATTACGGTGATGTTCGGGTGGAGATCATCGCGGGAAGTGAGAAATATATCATCCGAACGGATAAACAAACGGAGAAGAGCACGGTGACGGTGATCCCTCTTGCTTCGGAACTCACATAATGTTTAAGTTGTCTCAATTTGCCTATCGGATTATCTAAACGGTAAAGGGATAACAGGAGGAATTTAATGGCAAACGACTTTCGTTCCATTCTTCAGGAAATCGAGAAAAGAGCGGCGGCAAACAATAACGGGATCAGCTATAAAGACATGATGACGATCATCGAGAAGAATGATCTGGATCCCGATATCGCGGAGAAAATTTTTGACACACTTGAAGCAAAGGGTGTCGAGATCATACCGGAGACGAACGTTGAGGAAGAGAATTTGACCGAGGTGGATCTCGGTGAGGGAATCGGCGAATCCATCGGTATGGACGATCCGGTTCGAATGTATCTGAAAGAAATCGGAAAGGTTCCGCTCCTGATCGCAGAACAAGAGCAGGATCTGGCTAAACGTATGTTGGAGGGTGACCAAGAGGCAAAAGATATGCTGATTGAGGCGAATCTTCGTCTCGTGGTGTCGATTGCCAAGCGCTATCTCGGCCGAGGAATGCAGTTCTTGGATTTGATTCAGGAAGGCAATCTCGGTTTGATCAAAGCGGTCGATAAATTTGATCACTCCAAGGGCTTTAAATTCAGCACATATGCCACATGGTGGATCCGGCAGGCAATCACCCGCGCGATTGCGGATCAAGCCCGGACTATTCGAATTCCGGTCCACATGGTCGAGACGATCAATCGTCTGGTCCGGGTTCAAAGATCATTGATCCAGGAACTCGGACGCGAACCCGAAGTGGAAGAAATCGCAGAGGAGATGGGACTTCCGGTCGAGAAGGTTCGTGAGATCCAGAAGATCTCTCAGGAACCGGTATCGCTTGAGAAGCCGATCGGTGAGGAAGAGGACAGCCATCTCGGCGATTTTATTCCCGATGAAGATGCGCTTTCTCCCGCAGACCAGGTCGCGTATACATTGCTCAAAGAACAATTATTGGAGGCAATGAGCGGCCTCACACCGAGAGAAGAGAAGGTTCTTCGTCTCCGTTTCGGCCTGGACGACGGCAGACAGCGTACGCTCGAAGAGGTGGGCCGTGAATTCAACGTCACGCGGGAGCGTATCCGCCAGATAGAGGCGAAGGCCTTGCGCAAGCTTCGTCATCCGAGCCGGAGCAAGAAACTTAAAGATTATATCGATTAACATCCCGCCTCCGGGGGATCGAATGAGAAAACTTTCATTCAGAAAAGGATGGATTCCGCTCGACGGGCTGGCATTTTCGGAAGACAAGAAATTTCCGGGAGAGCCGGTCCTTGAGATTATTACGCCAAGAGAAATTGTATTGCCGATGCTCCAACATCGGGGTTCCCCGGCGATTCCGACCGTTCGTGAATCGGAGCGGGTGACGATCGGTCAGATCGTTGGCAAGCCTTCGTCGGCAACGAGCGCTCCCGTTCATTCCGGCATTTCCGGGACCGTCACGGGCATTTCGGGCATCATTCTTCCGGACGGCACCGGTTGCGAGGCGGTTACGATTCGCAATGACTTGAAGAGGGAATTGCATCCATCCATCCGGAAACGCAAATTTCCGGATCGCCTGAGCCGCGAGGACTTGTCGAAACTTCTCCTGTATTCAGGAGTCGTCGGGATGGGCAGGGACGGAATGCCCACCTCCGTGAAGTGCAGGAACGCGGAACGAATCGGAGTGGAAACGCTGATCATCAACGCATGCCAAAGCGAGCCGTATTTGACATGTGATATTCATCTGATTCGCGAGCAAACCGAGCGGGTTATCCAAGGTGCATTTGTCCTTTCGGGGCTTTGCCGGGTGAAGAAGGTTATTTTCTGCCTTTTGGACAAATGGGAGGCGGAACTTCAGGCACTTCAAAGGATTTTCCGGGAACACCGGGAAAAATATCCGGACCGTGATTTGGAAATCCGTGTTTTACGATCGAGATATCCGCAAGGATACGACAAACTTCTGATCAAGGCTCTTTACGGGGTGGAACTTCCGGTCGACGCTTCCACCGAGGAAGCCATGGGAACGGTCATTTTTAACGCTTCCACTTGTGCGGCGGTTTGGGATATGGTTGACCGGAATCAGCCGATGACTTCGCGGGTCATCTCCGTATCGAGCGATATCGCGAGAGGCCATAATGTTTTGGTTCCGATCGGCACTAAGATCGGCGAACTTCTGGAACGAGTGCCCGGAGCCGGATCAGCCCGCAAGATCGTAATGGGCGGGGCGATCACGGGTGTTGCGGTTCGGGATATGAATACGCCTGTATTGAAAACCACAGCCGGTCTGATGATCGTTCGCGAACATGAACCGCCGAGGACGGCCTGTATTCACTGCGGAGCATGCGTCGACGCGTGTCCGGCGGGCTTGTTACCTTACCTTTGCGAGCGTCTTCTGCGGATGGGCGAGTCCGAAGCCCTGGAACGTGAACATATTGACAGTTGTATTTCCTGCGGGGCGTGCTCGTATGTATGTCCGGCAGGTATCGATTTATCCGCCCGTATCGGCCGAGCCGCCGAGAGTATGAGAAAAAGGTAAAAGGATGAACGAAATGAACGCGCCGTATATCCGCAAAAAGCAAAATACGCCGCAGATATATCTGGATGTTGTCATCGCGCTTCTGCCTTGTTGTGTCGCGGCCGTTTATATGTATGGTGTTCGCGCCGCGGTGCTCCTTCTCTGGGCAGCTCTTTTGCATGCATTTTTAGATTGGATTTTTGCGCAATATGTTCGTCGGGAACAGGCGTATATCGATTTGAGCGGGTTGACCAGCGGTCTGATACTGGTGTTGTTACTTCCTCCGACCGTCTCGATATGGGTAGTTTCCGCGGGAGTCCTTTTCTCGTCGGTCATTGTTAAGCAGTTTTTCGGCGGAGCCGGAAACAATCTTTTCAATCCCGCATTTGCCGCTCGTGCGTTTCTGGCGGTCGCTTTTTCGGATAAAACGAGCGTGATCGCGGAACCGTTTCAATCCCGGTTTTACCTGGAGAGTTTGATTTCGGGACCGTCCGGGCTTCTGTCCGCCGCTCCGGGACATGCCGGATGGCTTCAACTGATGACCGGTTTTTTTCCGGGTGCGATGGGTTTAACGGGTGCGGTTTTTGCCGTGGCGGGCGGAGTGTATCTTGCGGCACGGGGAGTTTTGAAACTTCAAACGCCGATCGCGTATGCCGTCACATTGATTTCGGGTTATTGGATGTTTTTTTTCGGTACAGCAGACTTGAAAGGAATGATCGGATTTTTGGCCGGATCCGGAGTTGTTTTCTGTGCGGTGTTTGCTCTCGGTGATTTTTCGACAGTACCGACATCCGGTTCGGGGCGTATTGCGTTCGGAATCGGAACGGGAGTCCTAACGTTGGCATTGTTTTCGATCGGGCAATCGGTCATGGCCATTATCAGTTCCGTTCTGCTTATGAACGCGGTGACTCCGATCCTGGAGTTTTATATACGCCCTCGTGTTTTTGCTCATCAGCATTGGTTTTCGCGAAAAGGTAAGCCCGATTCGGAGCGCTTTGAAGAAGGGGGTACACGAGCATGACCCGAGCGGATATTCGAGATTACCTTATCCGGGCCGCGATCGTTATACTGGTCGCAATCGTCTTCGCGGTCGGAGCCGGACAGATCCTGTTCGGCCGGGCGGATCGAGCCGAACAGGAAGAACTGAGAGCGAAACTGAGTTTTTTCCTGCCGGCGGATCGTTATGAAGCCTCTGACCCCGGGGTTTTTGCGGCACATTCCTCGATCCGTGCGTTTTATCTTGCCCGTGATTCGTCCGGAAAGCTTCTCGGATATATCATAGATATTCGCTCCGATGATCGCGAGGAAGGCATCTATGTTCGCATGAGCGTTACGCCTGAAGGCGAAAAGATCATTCGCATACGGCCAATCAATGAGAACGGAACCTTTCAGGATGACCAAGATTCGGAAGTTTTGAATTTGTGTTCTCAGATCGAGGGTGTTCGTATTCCGATCGCATTGCATTCTCAGATGGCGGTTGAAATTCTGACTCAGAATGAATATCCTTCGATCCCCGGGCTTCATGACGGAGTTTTCTACGCGGAGGCCGAGGATTATGACAGGTCATTTTATAAAGATTTCATTGAAATCAAAGTCTCCGACGGCCGAATCGTATCCGTGCTGTGGGATGCAAAACACAGGGACGAGGTGGAGCCGAATCGCGCTCAAGCTTCGGTCACCGGCGCATTTTCACTCGGCGAAAACCAACCGATTTGGGTTGCCCAGGCATACGCGATCCAGAAAAAATTAGTCGAAGTTCAGGATCCGGACAAACTAGCCGTCAAGTCGGACGGCACGACGGAGATCGTTGACGGTGTGGTCATGGATGTCAATATGTTCTACGAGCTCTCAGTTCGCTGTATTGACAACTCGAAAAGCAATATCCCGAAGCCGACCGCAACGCCCTCACCGACGCCGGGTCCGAGCGCTACTCCCGCGCGAGCCAAGCCGACAGTAACACCGCCTCCCGGTCCGAGCCCGTCGGATACAGGAGTAAACGGCGAGACGTCCATTCCGACGCTCACGCCGTCTCCGTCTCCGTCGCCGACACCGACAGTCACGCCGACGCCCGTTCCGAATCCGGATTTTGATGACAGCGTGATCGGTAATGAGGACGGTGTCGTCGAACCGGGAAGGAACCCCATTCTTACCGATAACATTGATGGATTGCCTTTTTCCGAGATTCGTACTCAAATCGAAGGGCTGGAGAAGGATCCCGACTTGTCCAAACAAATGACCCGTTCCGTGAATCTGGCGTATGCGTTTCTGCGGGAATACCTGAAGTGGGGAGCATAGAGAATTGAACAGGGAAAAGAGAGGGGATTTTTCATTCATTACGATCTTGTGCCTCGGGCTCATGGTTGTTCTTCAATCTGCCTCGCTTCGCGAAGCCTCGCGGGCGGTTGTTTTTACCGTCGTGTTCTTTCTTCTTTCATCTCTGGTCATGCGGACCGCAGGATCCGGAATAACCATACCGCGCATCCTTCTTTTCGAGTTTCTCGCGGCCGCATCGGCTGTCGGTATAACCGCGGCGTTTATATATTTGATTCCGCCGCAATCGGTCTCGAACGAACCGGCTTTCGCCGATATGCTCCTGTGCATGATTCTCGTTCCGATTGCCGCGGATCGATCGTTGAAGCGCGAACGTCTGTCGGGGGGAAGAACCACTGCTCTTGTATTTGTTTTTTCCGTTTTGATCCTGACGCTTTCTCTTGTCCGGGAGTTTTTTACCGTCGGTTCCTTATGGGGATATCCGATTTCATCCGGGATGATCGGAAGGTTCCCCTATTTATCCGATGACTCATCGGCGGCCCTGATTGTCGCCGCGTTTTTGATTACACTGCGGCTGATACTTCGCAAAATGAACAGCACGCTTCTGATACCGGAAGATGAGGAGGATAAGGTCGGCGAAGTACCTTATTTGGACGCGGAAAAAGAAAGGGAGCAATTCACGGATATGGTTTTACTGCTGGTCATTACACTACTGATGGCGTGTGCTGTGTTCGGTTTCGTATTATTGCTGCAATTTCTTGCCCTTAAGCCTTTTTTGCTGCTTGTTTTCATTGTTCCGGCACAGGCATTGATTGTGGGTCCGGTGTCCGTTTTTGCGCGGCGTCGTCGCGGTTCTCTTCTCGGGAAGACGGGCGGCGTGTTTGTTCTTCCGATTCAGCTCGCGACGGTTCTTTTGCCGATCGATATCGTTTTCGGCTCCGCACTTCAACTGACTGATCCGGTCCGTCAAGGCACGAGATATCTGTCTTTACTTTTACTGTTATGGATCCTGGCTTGCCTTCTGAGAACTTTCGTAATTACATTTAAGCGGAAGATGATATTCGGGAAAAGACCGAAATCGATTGAAGGATTACCGTTTGTGTTTATATTGACGGCCCTGGCGATGATCATCCTCTCGGCTTTCGCAGGCCTGATGATTCCGTTAGGCTGAGCGGGTTCGAAGGAGACGGGTCGGTTGTTGACCGCCCGAAAATAATGTATAATCGTCGCGTCTTGTTTCCGTAGCTCAGTTGGATAGAGCGACCGCCTCCTAAGCGGTAGGCCAGCGGTTCAAATCCGCTCGGGAACACCATCTGGAGCAAGTTTCCGTTGCCCGGCTTTCCGATCGGGCGGGGACTCTTGCTTTTTTTATATAAGCCGAATATTCGGCCGAAAGAGCCGGAGCTTGTCGAAATGATTGCTCTTTTTCTCGGAAAAGAGATATAATATATATGCGTGAAACGATTAGGGGGCGAATGTTGCACATTCGAATCGAGGGCGATGAAGAGGGTATTCCGAAAGTCGGAGGCAAACGGGCCGAAGCGCTGGTATCTTAATATCGACGCAATTGAGGAGCGGGAGAGGCTGCGGGAGCATTTCGCGCCGGGCTTGTGTTCGTGTAAACTTTTCTGGGTTTTTCTGCTGACAAGCGCGTTCGGCGTGTTCTCGGAAACACTCTTCTGGTATTTGCGAACCGGACAGATTGAGAGCCGTTCGACTTTTGTGTGGGCTCCGCTCAACATGGTGTACGGAGTCGGCGGAGTGATTATGACCGTCATTTTGTATCGCGTTCGGAAGCGATCTGTTCCGCTCATATTTTTGATCGGGATGTTTGTCGGGTGCTTTGTCGAGTTTGCCTGTTCCTATATTCAGGAGCGCGTCTTTTCTTCCGTATCCTGGCACTATTCGGATTTGATGGATATCCAGGGAAGGACCAATCTGAAATACGCTTTTTTCTGGGGTGTCCTGTCGTTGTTTCTTCTCGGGTTCATGTATCCCGTTCTGTCCGCATCACTGCTGAAAATCCCGCGCAACACGGGCCGGATCTTGACGGTTATACTTCTGGTCTACATTTCGATTAATATCGGAGTGACTTTTTTTGCAGTGCGGCGTTGGGCGGAGCGAAAGAAGGATACTCAACCCGTTTTCACAATCAGTCGTGTTTTGGACCAGTGGTTTCCGGACGACTTTATGGAACAATTATTTCCCAATCTTCGATTTGTCAGCACGGAAGATAAGAGCCATTTTTCCGGTTGATCCTTACGCCGGCATGTATCTTCGCGAAAAACCTTTGAAAGCGAAGGGGTTTGGCATTATAATGATTGGGTTGCAAGGAGGCATGAGCTATGGAACGACTGGTCGGAACGATATCCAGAGGTATTCGGGCACCCATTATCCGCAAAGGCGACGACATCGTAGAGATTGTCGCTGACAGCGTATTGGCAGCTGCGCAGAGCGAGGGCTTTGAGTTGCGGGATAAGGATGTAGTCGCCGTCACGGAGGCGGTGGTCGCGCGTGCTCAGGGCAATTACGCCACGGTTGATCAGATCGCGTGTGATGTTCGCGGTAAATTCGACGGAAATAAGATCGGTGTTATTTTCCCGATTTTGAGCCGGAATCGCTTTGCGATTTGTCTCAAAGGCATCGCGAGAGGCGCTGCGAGGATCGTATTGATGTTGAGCTACCCGTCCGATGAAGTTGGGAATCATCTGGTGGATATGGATCTTCTGGACGAGAAAGGTATCAATCCCTGGACGGACGTTCTGTCCGAAGAGCGCTTTCGATCACTTTTTGGTTACGGCAAACACGAGTTTACCGGTGTTGACTATATTGAGTACTATAAGGAATTGATCCGAAATGAAAACTGTGAGGTCGAGGTAGTTCTCGCCAATGAATGCAAGGCAATACTGGAATATACGCCGTACGTCCTGAACTGTGATATCCATACCCGCGCACGTACCAGGAGGCGGCTTCTTGCGGCGGGAGCAAAGAGGGTTTTTGCTCTGGATGAGATCCTGACGAAGCCGGCGGACGGAAGCGGATACAATGAGAAATACGGGCTTTTGGGCAGTAACAAGGCGACGGACGAATCTGTCAAACTCTTTCCGAGGGACTGTCAGCCGATCGTTGAGGGCATCCGGAAGACGCTTTTCGATCGAACCGGGAAGAATGTAGAAGTCATGATCTACGGGGACGGCGCTTTTAAAGATCCCGTCGGAAAGATTTGGGAACTGGCGGATCCGGTTGTTTCGCCCGCATTTACCGAAGGCTTAAGCGGTCAGCCGAACGAAGTCAAACTTAAGTATCTTGCGGATAATGAATTCAGCAATTTAAGCGGTGAACCGCTCAAACAGGCCATATCGGATTATATTCGGAAGAAAGGATCCGATCTGGTCGGAGATATGGCGTCTCAGGGAACCACACCCAGGAGACTCACGGATTTGATCGGGTCGCTCTGCGATCTGACCTCCGGAAGCGGAGATAAAGGAACACCGATCGTTTTAATTCAGGGATATTTTGACAATTATACGGACTGAGCCGAACGGCTGATGTCTCGAATAATCGAAAAGCGGAAGCAGAGAAGCTTTTGGTTTTTCACCCCGGCATGATGCGAAGGGTCGCTAAATGTCGGGTTCAATCTTTTTCGACGGAGGAAAAGAACATGGATGTGCTGATTCGGGCGGACTATGATCAGATGAGCAAGACTGCGGCGGGAATGATTGCCGATCTTGTAAGAAAGAAGCCGGACTGCGTGTTGGGACTGGCGACCGGCGGAACACCGATCGGCACCTATCAGGAATTGATCCGATTGCATCGGGAGGAAGGCCTTGATTTCTCAAACGTCAGGACCTTCAATCTGGATGAATATCTGGGAATCGGACGAGATTTGAGCAAGCCTTATCCGCTGGATCAGAGTTACGCGAGATTTATGTACGAGGAGTTGTTCCGGAATATCGGCATTCCGCTGGAGAATACCAGCGTTCCCGATGGACTCGCCAATGATCCCGAGGCCTTTTGCGATGAGTACGAGAAAGCGATTTGCGAGGCAGGCGGAGTCGATCTGCAGTTGCTCGGTATCGGCGGAGACGGTCACTGGGCGTTCAACGAGCCGGGCTCTTCTCTGGCTTCACGAACAAGAATCGAAGTGCTGACGCAACAAACACTTGACGATAATTACGAGTTGTTTTATAAGGGTGCGGGATTTTCGCGGGAGGATATGCCTCATTTCGCGATCACGATGGGGATTGGGACGATCCTCGGGGCTCGGAGCCTGATCATGCTCGCGAACGGAAAAAGAAAGGCTGACGTGGTTGCGGCCGCGCTTGAAGGCCCGGTTACATCTCGGGTAACCGCCTCGGCAATCCAACTTCACGCCGGAAAGGCGACGGTTATATTGGATGAGGACGCGGCCTCCGGACTCAATGACGTCGATTTTTATAAACACACCGAAAAAATCAAGGCAATGCTTTAGCCATTGCGACGCCATTGCGCGACATTTTGAGAGGAGCATCCGATGCCGGATCCCAAAAATACCTTGGGGGAAGCGCTGACCATCCCGAAATTGAGGTTGGATCAAGCGATCCGAAACAGCGAGGTAAAGGCCGAAAGGCATTCGTTCGGAAGGGACGGCAAGCAATATTACCTGTATTTTGAACCTTCCGGAGCAATTAAACAACGCGTCGTTGTATATATCCACGGAGGCGGATGGATGTCCGGGTCTCCGAACCGTTATCGATATATCGGCAAACTTTTCTCGGACATGGGCTACCATACCCTTTCGCTCGGGTATCGGCATGCTCCCCTTTTCAAATATCCGGCCCAGGCGGACGATATTTTTACCGCCTTTGCCAAGGGGATGACGTTGCTGGAGTCAAAGGGCGTCAATACCGATAACGTCGTCATCGTCGGATCTTCGGCGGGTGGTCATCTCGGCGGAATTCTTTCGTACGATAAAGGCCGCCGTCAGAAATTCGGGATCGACCGGGAAAAAATCAGAGGATTGATTTCGCTCGGCGGAATCCTCTCGTTCGGAGTCGAATATCTGGCGACGACGCAGTTGATGATCGAGGCTCTTTTCGAAAAGGGCTTTGATCGTAAATCAGCTGAGCCGATCGCTTTGGCGGACGGCAGTGAGCCGACCCGTGTTCTTTGTATCCACGCAGTTAACGATCCGATCAGCGAGGTTCAAAACGAGACTCTTTTTGTGGATCATCTGAATCGGATCCGGCCGGGTATGGCATCCTCGCTGATCATCCGCGACGAGGATGTGTTTCATTCGAATTTGGTGATGGGCGTTTTTTTCGAGGATCCGGAAGAATCCGACCCGCTGAAAGTGTTGTTTCGCTGGATCGAGTCCCTTCCGATCAATAAGCCGAAGCTTCGAAGCTGAGGGAAAAGGCCGCGACTCGTGTATTATGAATTCGCGACCTGCGGGATCGGGTGAGTTTTCAGGAGGTTTCTATGGAATTGATCATTACCGCTTTGTTTGGTTTGGAAAGTCTTGTACGCGAGGATCTGGAAGCAATCGGCTATGCCCCGACGGACATTGCGGTGCACGACGGTGCGGTGATTTTAACTGTTCCGGACACCGACATCGCGTCCGCGGTTGCGCGTGTCAACCTTTGGGTGCGGCGCGGAGAGCGCGTCCTTGTCTCCGCGGGGGTTTTCGACGCCCAAACCTTTGACGAATTCTTTGACGGGATATCAATGATCCGGTGGGAGGATTTTATCCCGGAGTCTTATGCCTTTCACGTTGACGGCTATTCGCGAAAATCGAAGCTTTTCGCGATTCCGGCATGCCAAGGCGTGTGCAAAAAGGCAATAGTAAAGCGCCTCTTGCGCGCTAGGGGGAGATCGGAGACTGCCCGCCTTAACGAGGATCCGACGGTCGGCATCGTTAAAATCAGCTTTGGGATCGTATCGGATCGTGTTCGCATGATGATCGATACCTCGGGAGATCCGCTGCACAAAAGAGGGTACCGTCCGACAGCCGGAGCGGCACCGCTTCGGGAAACGCTGGCGGCCGGTTTGGTCAGTCTCTCGAGATATACTCCTTACGAGAAGGAGGCACTGGTCGACCCTTTTTGCGGGTCGGGAACCATTGTGATTGAGGCGGCCATGCTCGGGCATCAGATCGCTCCGGGATTGAAAAGAGCTTTTCGGGCGGAAAGATGGCCGGTTGTCGGCAAAGAAGCTTTTAACTATGCGAGAGAGGAAGCCAGAAGCAGAATCATCAGGAGCACGGGCGGAGAAATCTGCTTCTTCGGCTCGGATGTTGATTCCCAGGCGATCGATACGGCTCTTTCGAATGCCGCGGCCGCCGGAGTTTCGGATTATGTGCGGTTTGTTGTAGCGGATGCATCTGCGCAAACTCCGGAAGCGCTTCGGGAATGGACCGGATACGATCGCCAGCTCATTATCGCAAATCCTCCGTACGGCGAGAGGATGCAAACACCGCAGGAATCGGCCGAGATATTCGCCCGGATTGCATCCACGTATCTCGATGCTCAGGGTTATTGCCGTGACGGGATCCGTTTGTCGGTCATCTCGCCGAGCGACACGTTCGAGGAGGCGGCTATGAGGCGGGCTGACAAGAGGAGAAAACTGTACAACGGGGAAATCTGTTGTCAGATGACGCACTACTTCCGACGCGCCGGAGATCGAAGATAAAGGCTCCGAGGATTTAGAATCGGTCGAAAGACTTCGCATCGAAAAGGTCTCTGATCATCCTTGGCATGATTACAAATGTGTCCGCCGTACGAAGACACTATATCGAACATTTATTCACAGAACAGCCTCAAAACGCCATAATACGCCAACCGCAGAGGCACAGAAAAAATGTTTGCGTTTCGTGAGCTTCTCGTTATGAGAATGTAAAATCCCTTGTCTCTAAGCTTTTCAGGTTCGAAAAGCCGTAAACCTTTGTCTTCAAGTTATGCACAGAGTTTTCCACATCTTCCACAGAGATCAAAAGTGGAAAATAGGGGAAAAAACGGTGGAAAAACATTCCGATTCCGAACGGAGCGCCCCGTTTTTTTTGGTATAATGGTTGAAAGTGAAAAGGGGGAAATTCCGATATGTCCATTTTAAAGAAGCAAGCGGAGAATGCCGGGCGCGCGTCGCTGATGATGTCTTCTCTGTCCGCCGAAATCAAGAATTGCGCCCTTGAGGCGATCGCCAAACGCCTGAAAGAACGGGCGAAGGAGATTTTTGAGGCGAATCGGCGGGATTTATCCGAAGCGGATAAATCCGGTTTGGCCATGCCTCTTCGGAAGCGGCTTCTTTTTGACGAGAAGAAACTCGGGGCCGTCGTTGACGGTCTGTTGCAATTGGCCGGACTTGAAGACCCGGTCGGCAAAATACTGCTTGGAACCGAAATGGATCAGGGTCTTCGACTTTATCGTGTGTCCTGCCCCATCGGCGTGATCGGTGTTATTTTCGAGTCGCGTCCCGATGCGTTGGTTCAGATCGCCTCACTTTGTCTGAAGGCAGGAAACGCGGTTTTTCTGAAGGGCGGTTCTGAGGCTATCCACACCAATCGAGTCCTGGCGGAAGTGATCGATGAAGCGTCCGTGTCCGAAGGTATACCCGCGGGATGGATGGCGCTTCTCGAGTCCAGGACCGAGGTCGCCGAAATGCTCGGTTTGCATGAATATATTGACCTTCTGATCCCGAGAGGATCGAATGAATTTGTTCGCTATATCATGGATCACACGAAGATCCCCGTACTCGGTCACGCGGACGGAGTATGTCACGTGTACGTACACAAGGACGCATCTCCGGACATGGCTCGTCGGATCGTTGTCGACAGTAAGACGCAGTATGTTGCGGTGTGCAATGCGGCAGAGACGCTTCTGATCGACCGGGAGATCGCCGCAGACTTGCTCCCTGACCTGGCGTACGCGCTTCGTCAGCACGGCGTGGTGCTTCACGGTTGTGATCGGGCCGCGGAGATGCTTTCGATCGAACGGGTTGATGACTGGCACAAAGAATACCTGGATTACGAGATGTCCGTCCGTATTGTCGACGACTACGTCGAAGCGATCGATCATATCAACCGATATGGGTCGGGTCATACGGATGCCATCGTGACGTCTGATCCCGGGGTAGCGGAGATTTTCATGAATATGGTCGATTCCGGCAATGTGTTTACTAATTGCTCGACACGTTTCTCAGACGGATTCAAATACGGATTCGGAGCGGAAGTCGGAGTCAGCACCTCCAAGATCCACGCGCGCGGGCCCGTCGGACTGGAAGGTCTGGTTACTTATAAATACAAGATTTACGGTGAAGGACAAATCGTCGAGGACTACGCAACGGGTCGGCGGGAATTTACGCATCGAAGGATTGAGGAATAGACCGGTCGGAGCGATCGGCGTGCCGAAATCAAGAACAGCTCTTCTGTTATACGGAGCATTCATATATTTTAGAAATGAGCACGGAGGAGAATATGATTATTTCAATCGCATCGGATCACGCGGGATATGAGCTTCGGCGCGCGATCGCGTCGTATCTGAAAGAGAAGGGTCATCAGGTATCCGAGCACGGAGCCGAATCATCCTCGGAACCCTATAGTTACGTTCAGGCCGGGCGTGCGGTGGCGAAGGACGTCACCGGCGGCACCGCGGAGAGGGGCATCGCTATATGCGGAACCGGTATCGGAATATCGATCGTTTGCAACAAGAAACAGGGGATCCGGTGTGCTCTTTGCGTCAACGAAACCATGTCCAGGCTTGCGCGTCAACATAACGACGCGAACGTTCTGGCAATGGGTGCGAGAATCGTCGGGGTCACTCTGGCGCAGTCGATCACAGACACATTTTTGGGCGAAACATTTGACGGCGGAAGACACCGCGATCGTGTCGACGACATCGAATAGGCCTTAATCAACTTCGTTTCCCGGCTCGGGGACGAAGTTTTCTTTTGAAGAGTCGATTATCATCCGACCGAAAGTGGTACAATACTTATGATTTTATTAAAGGAGGGTCCCTCATGGACAGCAACGTTTTCATTTTCGATCACCCCCTGATTCAGCACAAGATTTCACTCTTACGTGATAAGAGGACGACAACCAAGGAGTTCCGCGAATTGGTCGGTGAGTTGGCAATGTTGATGGCCTACGAGGTTACCCGTGATTTGCCACTGAAGGAGGTCGAGATCGAGACCCCGATCGCGATTGCCAAAACGAAAGTTCTCGCCGGAAAGAAACTGGCGATCGTTCCGATTTTGAGAGCCGGCCTCGGTATGGTGGACGGTATGCTGAATCTTCTCCCGATGGCCAAGGTGGGGCACATCGGACTGTACAGGGATCCGCAATCCCTGGAGCCGGTCGAATATTATTGCAAACTTCCGGAGGACGTTGTTGAACGAGAGATCGTTATTCTCGACCCGATGCTTGCCACCGGCGGATCCGCTTCGGCCGCTGTTTCATTTTTGAAGGAACGCGGAATCACACAGATCAAATTCATGTGCCTGATCGCGGCTCCGGAGGGAATTGCGAAGCTTCAGGAGTTGCATCCGGATGTGCCGATTTTTTGTGCGGCTAAGGATCCGAAGCTGAACGATCATGCATATATCGTTCCGGGGCTCGGAGATGCGGGAGATCGTCTGTTCGGAACGAAATAATAGGGTACAGCGAATAAAAAACTGCCCGAAGAAGCCGTAAAACTGGTCATTCGCATAATTGCCAAAACAATTATTTGGGCGTAAAATCGCCATATAGAAAGATCTCGAAGTCCAGAGTGATTTTGGACTTCATCTTTTTTCGGGAAAAGGCGGCATGTTTATGAAGATCGGAATTATCCTGTCGGCCGGAGAATGGCTTGAACGGTATTTTCGCGCGCTGGGCGATCGCTTGATTGAGGAGATCATGATCGGTGATATCGGCGGAGAGATCGGCAATGCGATTCTTCAAATCGAGTCATATTTCGATATCGGAAATGAGCACTTCCTACTCACCGATGCCGTTATCGCGACGTGGTTGGCGTTAATCCCTTCCATTGTCTTCTGGATGTGGATGGCTTCGAAGCGAGAACGGATTCCCGCCGGTCGGCAAACGGTCACCGAATCGCTGGTCGGGCTTTTGATGAGTCTTTGTATCGACAACGGTATGAATCGCAAGCAAGCCGCAGAGGTAACTTCCATGGTCGGAACCATCGCGCTGTTTTTGCTTTCCGCCAATATCATTTCCGTCTTCAATATCAGACCTCCGGCGAAGAACATCGCGTTTCCGATCGCAATGGCGCTTTTCGCGATCGTATACGTCATCGTAATCTCGATTCGTTTTGTGGGAATAAAAGGATTCATGGCTTCTCTTGTGTATCCGATGAAAGCGATGCTTCCGTTCCGGATTCTGGAGTATTTGATCAAGCCGTTGTCCTTGTCATTGCGACTTTTCGGGAATATTTTCGGTGCGTTTATCCTGATGGAGTTCATCCGCATCATTGTTCCCGCCGTTTTGCCCGGAGTTCTGATGCTCTGGTTTGATGTTGCCGACGGCCTTTTGCAGGCAGTGGTATTCGCTTATCTGACGATCAATTATATCGGCGAGGTACTGGAAGGCGCGGAGGCCGCGCACAAGAAAGAAATTGTGGTGAAAGCACCGGCAGTCGTGCTTTCTTCGGATTGACCGGTGATTTGTTACGCAAGCAGATCAAGGGGAGTTCAGCGCTCGAAGGAGAGCGATCAGACAGTGGTTACCGATGCGAGAGTCTCGAAGAGGAACGGTAACCGCAAGTTAACGATAAGAACAAGAGAGAAGATATGTCGGCGGATACGCCTGTATATATGACGAAACAACAGTTATTTGGAGGGACTTACATATGACGCTATTATTATCGGTTCTCGCCGCGCTCGAAGCTTCGGCTGCCATCGATCCCAAATCCATGGCGGCGATCGGTGCCGGAATCGCAATCGGATTGGCGGGGTGCGGAGCCACGATCGGCATGGGAATTGCAGCCGGGAAAGCTCTTGAATCCGCTTCCCGTCAACCGGAGATCCTCGGTAAATTGCAAACGATGCTCCTGACGGCAATCGTCTTTATGGAGTCCGTTGCAATTTATGCGCTGGTTGTCAGTTTGCTTTTAATCTTTACTTTTTGACAGACTGTTGTATCAATCACTTTTTGAGCCGCTTCGGCATCCGGCCACATCAATGGAAGGATCATACGCGGAATTAGTGTTTAATTAATCGGGGAGAGGCAACATGGAAAACCTGCCAGTATTTTATCTTAACCGGGAAACGCGTTTCGGCCTTGCTCGGACGGAAGCGGCGACGGAAGAAGTTCCTGAAAAGGCCGAATCGAACCCTTTCGCACCCGAAGAAATGGCCGGATATACGGTTACGGCGATTCTGACGATCATCAACCTTTTGATCGCCTATTTAATTCTGAAGCGTTTCGTTTTCAAGCCGATCATCCGGGTGATGGAAAAGCGACGCGAAGCTGTCGAAGCGGAGCTGAGGGAAGCCGCCGACAAATCGGTTCAGTCGGAAGAACGTCTCGCGGAGGCGGACAAAGCCCTTCAACAAGCCCGAATCGAAGCCGCGGACATTATTTCCGAAGCACGCGAGCAAGCGAACCGTCAAAGCGAAATGATTATGAGCACAGCGAAGGAGGCGGCGGAAGCCGCCCGCAGAAAGGCCGAGGATGACGCGGAAAGAATCCATCGCACATCCGTTGACCTGATGAAGGAAGAAGTTGCGGATTTGGCGGTAGCCATCGCTCAAAAAGTGATCGGTGTCGAAATCAGCGATTCAAAAAAGGAAGAGGTTCGCCATTCACTAAACGCGGACTCGCGGAAGGCTGAGGTGAGGCGCGATTGACCGAGCCAACTGCACCCTGCGGAATCACGATCATCACCGCATTTGAATTGAAGCCCGATAAACTGGAGTCGCTTGTTCAACAGTTCGCGGAGCATTATTCGATTTCGGCATATTCCGTCACACACGAAGTCGATCCGGCATTGATCGGCGGATTTGTAATCTATTCGGGCGGGTTCCGTTACGATAACAGCGTCCGCGGGCAGTTGGAGCGAATTTCACGGAAAATAAGAAGCACGGATCGGGATCCGGATGACTCCGATGTCGGCGATGAAGAAATCTCGGACAACGAGGCTGTGCGTGATTCGCTAATGCGTGCAATTCAGGCTTTTGAGGAGGCACCGGCGGCGCTTTTCGAGAGAGAATCATTGATTCCCGATCGGACCGGGAACGACCGGGACACGTCGGGATCCGTTTGGGATGGTATTAAAGTTGAGGAAGTCGGCCGCGTCATCAGCGTGAGCGACGGAGTTGCCTTTGTCGAAGGCATCGATAATTGCATGTACGGAGAAACCGTCCTATTCGGATCGAGTGCTTTCGGGATTGCATTGAATCTCGAAAAGGATCGGGTCGGAGTCGTGCTATTAGGAGATCTCGACGAAGTGGTGGAAGGCTCTGTCTGCAGAAGGACGCGTAAAACCGTCGAAGTCCCGGTCGGCAGTGCGCTTCTCGGAAGAGTCATCGATCCGTTGGGTCAACCGATCGACGGAAAGGGTGTTCTGCGCACAACAAAATATCGCCCCATCGAATCTCCGGCTCCGGGAATAATTGATCGTTGTCCGGTCAATGTACCGCTTCAAACCGGCATAACGGTCATCGACGCGCTGACACCGATCGGTCGCGGTCAGCGCGAACTGTTGATCGGAGATCGTCAAACCGGAAAAACCGCGGTTGCCCTCGACGCGATAATCAACCAGCGCGGCAAGGATGTGTTGTGTGTATATGTCGCGATCGGGCAAAAAATGTCAACGATTGCCAAACTGGTTCAAACGCTCGAAAAGCATAGTGCGCTTTCCTACACCGTTATTGTTGCGGCCGCCGCGTCCGAACAGGCATCCATGCAATATATCGCGCCGTACGCAGGGTGTGCGGTCGCCGAATATTTCATGTACAACAAGCATCGTGACGTCCTCATCGTATATGACGACTTAACCAAGCATGCGCAGGCATATCGGGCAATTTCGCTTCTGCTGCGCCGCCCGCCCGGGCGTGAAGCCTACCCCGGTGATGTTTTCTATATTCATTCGAGGCTTTTGGAGCGGGCCGCGAATATGGATTCATGCTGCGGAGGAGGATCCATCACCGCACTTCCGATCATTGAGACACAGGGCGGAGATATTTCGGCTTATATTCCGACCAACGTCATATCGATAACCGACGGCCAGATTTATCTCGAATCCGAACTGTTCTTTTCAGGGCAACGACCGGCCGTCAATGTCGGTCTGTCGGTTTCTCGGGTGGGCGGTGCCGCGCAGACACAAGCGATGAAGAAGCTTGCAGGTCCCTTGCGCATTAACCTTGCACAGGCACGTGAGATGGCTGCGTTTGCTCAGTTCGGATCCGATCTGGACGAGAGCACCCAGCTTCAACTCAAGAGAGGTGAGATTCTAGGAGAGGTCCTCAAACAACCACAATACGAGCCGCTCTCAACCGAAGAGCAGGTGGTTATACTTTATTTGGCAACGGCTGAGAAGATGCTGTTCTTAAAAAAAGAGGATGTCCGCGAATATGCTTTTTCATTTCTGCGGCGTGTTCGGGTCATGCATCCTGAGGTTCTTGAGGAGATCTCCGAAACCGGGACATTAAGCGATGGTGTCAAGCATCGTCTTGATGAATATGAAATCGACCACCGGGCCGTTTATACTGCCGAGCATCGCGAATACGGCGAGAAGGAGTAGACGATGGATCGTCCCGTAGATATTAAAAAGCGACTTCGCAGTGTAAATGACATCCGGCAGCTTACCCGTGCGATGGAGTTGGTCAGCGCGGCCAAAATGCGCCGTTCCAAGCTCCAGCATGATCTCGTATATCCGTTCTTTTCGCTGTGCGCGGAGAGCATGTTGGAGATACAGCGGTATTCGGCTGAAATTGACAATGCCTTTTTTCGACTTCGCGAAAAAAAAGAGGGACAGACATGGCGAATCGGCTACTTCATACTGACCGGAGATCAGGGCCTGGCCGGTGCTTACAACAACAACGTCGTCCGAACCACCGAGGAACATATCCGGGAAAAAATACTCGACAATGAAGCAAAGGGCCTTCAAACGGATTACACCCTCTATGTTTTCGGAAACATCGGCCGCGATAAACTGATCTCGGACGGTTACCGCGTCGATCCGGACTTTTCCTTCCCGATCACGGAGCCGACCTATTACGAGGCGCGTGAGGTTGCAAACATCATCAGAAGGAAGTATTCCGCGGGTGAATTCGATCTGGTTTATCTGATCTACACAAAAACGGATTCGGCGATCAGCATGAAACCGATCATATCCCGCGTGGTTCCGGTGAATACCAAAGGATTGTCGGCTTTTCTCCCGGAAGGCCTGACCGATGCCGGTATTGCTCTCGAAAAGGGTGCGGTGATCGAGTATGAGCCCGACGCGAACGCAGTCTTCTCCTTTTTGATCGACACGTATCTAAATGCGGTAATATACGGCGCACTGGTTGAAGCCTATTCGAGTGAGCAAACGGCTCGAATGACCGCGATGGATCACGCCACGCAAAACGCGGACGAGATGCTGAAACAACTTCGACTGAGGGGCAACCGGGCAAGACAGTCTCTCATAACAACCGAATTGACCGAGATCATCAACGGAGCCCGATCGGTTCAATCGATCGATTGACTTTCGATCCGGGAAACATCCGACATCGATGCGACCGCTGCGATGTTTATAAACAGATAAGGAGTGCGACAAATGGCGTTGGGTTATGTGATACAAATCATCGGACCGGTCCTTGACTGCCGGTTCTCGACAAATGAGATTCCGACCATCAACGAGGCCTTGCGAATCAGTCATTCGGACGGATTCATTACCGCGGAGGTTCTTCAACAACGCGGTGAAGGCATTGTTCGCTGTGTGTCATTTGACTCCACCGAAGGCTTATCCCGGGGATCAAAAGCAGAATCTTTGGGAACCGCGGTCATGGTCCCGGTCGGAGAAGGAATTACCGGACGCGTATTCAACACGCTCGGACAACCGATCGATGGAATGGGTCCCGCGGAAGCAGAGGATTATTGGCCGATTCATCGCAAAGCACCCTCTTTCGTAGAGCAACGCGGAGATGAAACAATACTGGAGACCGGGATCAAGGTTATTGATTTACTGGTGCCGTTCAGCCGAGGCGGTAAGGTCGGTCTGTTCGGGGGCGCCGGCGTCGGGAAAACGGTTCTCATTTTGGAGTTGATTCGCAACATTGCTTCCGAGCACGGAGGAGTGTCGGTCTTTACCGGGGTCGGAGAGCGATCGCGTGAAGGCAACGATCTTTGGCGTGAAATGAAGGAATCCGGAGTATCGGAGAAGACCGTGATGGTTTTCGGGCAGATGAACGAGACTTCCGGCGCCCGTATGCGTGCGCCTCTGGCCGGCTTAACGATGGCCGAGTATTTTCGCGACGTAAAAAAGAAAGACGTATTGCTCTTTATCGACAATATTTATCGTTTTGTACAAGCCGGAGCCGAGGTTTCCGCTCTTCTGGGAAGAATTCCCTCCGCGGTTGGGTATCAGCCTACGCTGGCAAACGAAGTCGGTCAGTTACAGGAACGGATCACGTCGACGCGAAACGGATCGATCACCTCAATACAAGCCGTGTACGTACCCGCCGATGACCTGACCGATCCGGCACCTGCCACAACGTTCGCTCATTTAGACGCCAATATCGTCCTTTCGAGATCAGTGGTCGAACTCGGAATATATCCCGCGGTTGACCCGTTGGAATCCTCTTCGAGAATTCTGGCCGAGTCGGTGGTCGGAGCCGATCACTATCATACAGCCCGTCAAGTACAGGAAATCCTTCAACGCTATCGCGAACTGCAGGACATCATCGCGATTCTGGGCATGGAGGAGTTAAGCGAGAGTGATCGTCGCACGGTTAATC
>JAAYIQ010000061.1 GCA_012523365.1 Clostridiaceae bacterium | reverse complement strand
CTTCGCGATCGAATGATGCTTGCCGAAGACGGAGTATTGACCGTCTTTCTGGTCGAAGACAAGGCTTCATGCAAGCTGATCAACCCACCGATTCTACAAGCGATGGGCTTCCTATATGAGAGCGAAACCGAGGAGGTCCTGAGCGAATGCGCCAAAAAAATCGTCTCTTATGTCAACAAGAATTGCACGCCCGGGAAGGATCTTTCCGGCGTCGTGTACTCCAGACAGATGCGGGACTATATCCGGAATCTTCTTTACGAACGCACCAAACGCAAGCCGATGATTATCATCTCGATGGCGAAGATCTGACCGGTTCTGCGTGATTTCCGCGTCATCCCGGAAACAAATTGCCGCTCACCGGGACATTTCCACAGAGATTTGCAAAAACGCTCACATGACAGTTTAAGCGGATAAAAAGAGACCACGCTGAAGATGATATCTTCGGTGTGGTCTCTCGTTTTGCATGAGCCGCCGCCGGGACGAAACAGGAGAAGCAGGCCGCTGTTCACGACTATGCTGCAATTTCCAGTGATACACAATTTCGGTGGGAGGACACAACTTCGGGCGGTTAACAAGAATCGAAATTTCCTTAGTGGCCGCGGCGAACCTCGATCACGTCACTGATCGCCTTGAGCCGGCCGACGACGCGGTCGTACTGGCTCTGGCTTCGCACTTCGATCGTCATCCGGATGTTGGCCGTCACATCTTTCATCGCCTTGAGCGACGCAGACAGGATTGATACCTTCTCCTCAGATATCGCGTTCGAAACATCGGCCAGCAGGTGGTTGCGGTCGTGTGCAAGAATGGACACCTCGATCTGGAAGCCCCCGGTCTCACCGCGTGCGTCCCAATAGACATCGATAAGACGCGATGCCTTCTCCGCGTCGCGTCCGCTCTCGCCGGCATTCTTCAAAATGTTCTTAATGTTTGCGCAATCGGTTCGATGTACTCCGACTCCGTTTCCTCGTGTGACAAAACCGATGATCGGATCACCCGGCATCGGACTGCAACAACGGGAAAGGTGCACGAGGCAGTTGTCGATGCCTTTGACGCGAACGCCGGTCTCGTCCTGTTTGCGCCGCTGCCCCTTGGTCTTTGTCTTGCTCTTCGAGATCTCGCCGTCCTCGGCAATGTTCGCCTGAAGGGGCGAATAAACCACCTGCCCGGCCGGGGTGACGCGATAGCCCAATGCAAAACGCTCCTCCTCCGGCATCGCTTTGATGTGCTCATCCTTAAGCTTCCCGATAATTTTGGACGCGGGGATACCACCGTATCCGACGGCGGCATACATATCCTCGATATTGCCGAACGAAAATTTCTTCAGCGCAATCTCAACGTATGCGGGCTTCAGTAACTGATCGACGGTAAAGCCCGTCTTCTTAACGTCTCTCTCGATGATCTCCTTGCCGTGTGCGATGTTCTCGTCACGCATTTCCTTCTTAAACCACTGGTTGATCTTCGAACGCGCGGAAGCGCTCTTGACCATCTTGAGCCAGTCCCGGGAAGGTCCGTGCACCTTCTCGGACGCCAGGATCTCAACGATATCACCGTTCTGCAGCTCGTAAGACAACGGTACGATGCGCCCGTTGACCTTGGCGCCGTACATTCGGTTCCCGACACCGCTGTGAATGTTATACGCAAAATCGATCGGTGTCGATTTCTTCGGCAAGGAAATCACGTCGCCCTTCGGTGTGAACACAAAAACCTCATCCGCAATCAAACCGGTCTTCAGCGAATCCATATACTCCTCGGCATCCTTGGAATCGCCCTGCCAGTCCAGAAGCTGACGGAGCCACGCGAGCTTGTTGTCGAGCGCTTCCTGTCCGACCTTGCCGGAGCCGGGTCCTTGTTTATAGCGCCAGTGTGCCGCGATCCCGTACTCCGCAGTCCGGTGCATCGCGAGCGTACGAATCTGAACCTCAAACGGAATGCCTTTCTTTCCGATCACGGTCGTGTGAAGAGACTGGTACATATTCGGCTTGGGCATCGCAATATAATCCTTGAACCGACCGGGCATCGGGTAGTACATCTCGTGAACCAATCCCAAGACGGCATAGCAGTCCGCAACCGATCCGACAATCACCCGACACGCGAAAAGGTCATAGATCTGATCGAGATTTTTCCCTTGAACTTTCATCTTGTTGTAGATACTGTAAAAATGCTTCGGGCGACCCTCGATCTCAGCACGGATCCCCATCTCGACGACCTTCGCCTGAAGCTCCGCAACGACCTCATGAAGGAACAGTTCACGTTCGGACCGTCTCTGTGAAATCGCTCCAACCAACTCGTAATAGGCATCGCGATCGATATAGCGCAAGCTCAAGTCTTCAAGTTCCCACTTGATCTTATAGATACCGAGTCGATGCGCCAGCGGCGCGTAAATGTCGCGCGTCTCAAGAGCCTTCTCCAATTGCTTCTCAGGCGAAAGATGCTTCATGGTCCGCATATTGTGGAGTCGGTCCGCAAGTTTGATCAAGACGACGCGAATATCCTTGGCCATCGCAAGGAACATCTTGCGCATATTCTCGGCCTGAACCTCCTCCTTAGAGGAGTAGGAAATCTTGCTTAACTTGGTGACCCCGTCGACAAGTTGAACGACTTCGGAGCCGAAAAGCTCCTCAATGATACTTAAGTCGACCGCGGTGTCCTCAACGGTATCGTGCAAAAGTGCCGCGACCAAAGTATCGGTGTCAACCTCAAGCTCGGTCAGGATCTCCGTGGTCGCCAAAGGATGAATGATGTACGGCTCACCGGTCCGTCGCAACTGCTCGCCGTGCGCCTTATACGCAAAAACGAACGCACTTCGGATCTTCTCCGACTCGTCCGTATCGGTATACCCCTTGTATCGGGTAATGATCTCCTCAAAGGCATCCAAAACCGCCGGGTCGACAGAATCGGGCATCGAAGAATCCCGAAGCGTCTGCTCGAAAAGCTCCGCATCCCGAACGGCGTCTCGCTCGCCCATATCCTTGTTATCTTTCTTATCTTTGTCGGGGCACATTTCCCTTATCGCTCCCGGTCGAAAATTCTCTGGAAGGCTTCTGTGCTTTCAAGTTTAACTTTCCCGTCAACAAATAACAAGTGAAAACATACGCGCTTACCTTGCCGACAGAGCACGGAAAGAAGCCCCGCTTCACTGAAAATATCGATGATCCGCATGATCGAAAAGGCATGAAGCTCGCTTCCGTATTCCGCGTTGATCATCGCAGCCAAAAGATTCGCGTCGCACTCGCATATTTCTTCGCCGAATCGGTTCTTCAAAAAAATATATACGTTACGGATATCGGATTTCTGAGGGAGAAGTTCTTCCTCCGATCGTTTCGCCAACATCGCGACCTGTCGGAGCGGCAGACGGTTGATATACAGTTTCTCCGGCACATCCGGATCGTCTTCCAGCAGATTCCCCGTCCTGCCGAAACGCAGATCCACCACATTCAGCGACAGCGTTTCCTTACTCATCCAGGTATTTACACGGAGTGAAAAAAGAATGTCGACCACACGTCCCGGAGCGTAAAGCGCCGACATATCCCCGAACCCAAAAGCAATCGCCTCCATCGGCGTTCCCTCTTCGGACTCCATGTCACCGGTCATCCTGTCTCCCGTATCCGGCAACAGGTAAATCTTCAAATGCTTGTCCTGACCGCACAAAACGGATCGAACGATTCGCGCTTTTCGAAGGATAAAAACGGGCTCACGATTATCCTCTCCGAAAGGCTGAAGGGCTTGAAGCGTTCGATAGATTGGGACCGTCAGTTCTTCCTCGGACGGCTCCGCATCGATTCGGATTCCGATCTCTCCGCCCTCGGGCTGTAACCGATCCGCGTATTCCCGGATCGCCGCCCGAAAAGCCTCATACTTATCCGCCCGGATCGTGATCCCGGCCGCCTTCGGGTGCCCCCCGAACTGCTCAATCGTTTCACCCGCGTACCGAATCGCCTCAAGAATGTTATAGTCGGCAGACGCGCGTGCCGACGCTTTCAGGATCCCGTCCTGACCGGACTGCTCCGTAAATACGATCGCGGAACGTCGATATCTCGTCACCAATCGTGAAGCCAGAATCCCGACAATACCGGAGTGCCAATCCTTACCGCAAACCACGATCGGGCTGTTGAACGAACCGTTGGTCCGCATATCTTCCTCCACCCGGCTCACCGCTTCCTCAAACATCGCCGCCTCGATCTCCTGACGCCTCGTGTTCTCCATCAGCAGTTTACGCGCGATTTCGGAAACCGTTTCCGGATCCCGTCCGATCATCAATTCCACCGCACGGGCCGCATCGCCCATCCGGCCGGCCGCGTTGATCTTGGGGACAAACTGATAGCTGATCGTACCGGAGGTAATCGCTTCTTCCTTTTTCAGGATCAGATCGGTCATCGCGCGGATGCCGGGTCGTTGACTTTGATCAATCATCGCCAGGCCGTCTTTTACGATGCCGCGGTTCTCCCCCTGAAGAGGTACGACGTCCGCGATCGTACCGATCGCCGCCAGATCCAGATAATCTCTCCATGAATCGGCGCGGATCCCTTCGGACAAAGAGTCGTGTTCCGTCGACCCGGTCAGGCTCTCGCATAAGGCATGAACCAGCTTGAGCGCAACGCCCGCACCGCACAAGTCCCGGAACGGATACTCGCTGTCGGCACGCCTGGCACTGACGACCGCAAGCGCGTCCGGCAAAGTTTCCTTGACCTCATGGTGATCGGTCACGATCACATCGACGCCGTTACCGACCAGTCGGTCGATCTCGTCGATATTGGCGATGCCGCAGTCGACGGTGATCAGAAGATCCGGCGAGCGGCTGAAAATATCATCAAAAAGATTCTCGGAAATGCCGTAGCCCTCGGTGACCCGGTCCGGAATGATATAGTCGACCGAAGCACCGATTCGCTTCAGAAACAAATACAAAATCGATGTCGCCGTGATCCCGTCGGCGTCATAGTCGCCGTAGACAAGAATCTTGCGCCCGTCCCGGACGGCTCGAAGGATCTCGGCGCAGGCGGTTTCCATATCCGGAAAAAGAAAGGGATCATGAAAGGCCGGCCCGGTATCCGAAAGGAAAGCCGCGCGCTCTTCGCTTTTCGAAAAGCCGCGCGAAAAAAGTACGCGCTCCGCTAGCGGCAGGTTCTTTGCCTCTTCCGGCAATTCCGGCGGTCCGATCCATTGATTCTCAATCAGGCGCAATTCGTCTTCCCCACATTCTGTCTGCTTTTAAAAAGAGACCCGACACAAACGCATCGGGTCTCCCTTGGAAACGATTCTCTTTACTTAGCGCTTGCGCTTCCTCGCGGCTTCGGACTTCTTCTTCCGCTTCACCGACGGCTTCTCGTAGTGCTCTCTTTTACGCACTTCCGCAAGAACCCCGGACCTCGCGCATGAACGCTTAAAACGACGCAACGCACTGTCAAGGGACTCGTTTTCCTTGATTCTGATTTCGGACACTTTATCATCCCTCCCCTCGTGCGAATATTCGTCCGCCCTTTCCGAACAACAATCCGGTAGGGTAACGTTGGTATTATACATTCAACCACGGGCGACGTCAACTCGAAAACCCCTCTAATCCGAACGATATTGCGGGATTTGAAACCACTCGTCCCTAATAATCGGTTATAATAACCTAAGATTATTGCCGCGCCGACTTTTTCGCGCCAAAATCAGGGAGGGACTCATGAAAGCAGTCATTCAACGTGTTACAAGAGCATCCGTCCGCGTCGACGGTCAAACGGTCGGATCGATCGACCGGGGCTATCTCGTGCTCCTCGGCGTCGCGGCCGGCGACACGCGCGAGTTTGCCGACAAGATGGTTCGGAAGCTCGTCGGCCTGAGGATCTTCGAGGATGAGTGCGGCAAAATCAACCGCTCCGTCGCGGATGTCGGCGGATCTCTTCTCATCGTCTCTCAGTTCACTCTCTGCGCGGACACAACGCGCGGCAACCGCCCGGGCTTTTCGAGCGCGGCAGATCCGGAGACCGCAAACGCGCTTTACGAGTATTTTTCGAAAAAGTGCCGCGAGGCCGGCATGCGCGTCGAAAACGGCGTCTTCGGCGCCCATATGGACGTAGAGCTTTGTAACGACGGGCCGTTCACGATTATCCTGGAGCACGCCGGCTAACGGGATCCCGGCCGAAAAACCGGTCTATCCCTACATCGCCGTCAACCGCCGATGGTATATTGGAAAAGATCGCGGTCGTCTCTTCCGTCCAGAAGCGCGATTCGCTCTCCATATTCATACTTATAATTGCACTCCGCCTTGATCCGCGCCTT
>JAAYIQ010000060.1 GCA_012523365.1 Clostridiaceae bacterium | reverse complement strand
GGATCATGGAGGACTTCGTCCGGCGGCATCGAAGCGCGCTTATCGGGAAGGAGTTCGTCATCCTTTGCACCCAGCTCCTGTTTTCCGGCGACGGTGCGCGCACTTTTACCGACCTGCTGAAGGGCGTAGACCACCGGGTCGTCTATGCCGCGCACATCAACATGCCCAACAACATCTGTAATGTCCCGATCCTGCCGGTGGCCGGTCCGGAGCGGATCGAAAAGTACAAGCGCGACGCACTGACTGCGCTCGACCGGATCTCAGACGACCTCCGTCGTGGCATCGTTCACAGGAAAGGCTTCAACCCCTTTTCGATGCTTCTGGGCTTGCTGACCCAGCGCCTCTATTTTCGCAGTGTCATGCCTCACGCTCGAAAAAGTGTGCGCGTCTCACCGGCGTGCAACCTCTGCCTGAAGTGCGTTCGCGCCTGGCCGGTCCAAAACCTGAAAGCAGAGTCCGGGCGCATCGTCCCGAAGGACAATTGCACACTCTGTTATCGCTGTGTGAATCTTTGCCCGAAAAAAGCGATCACCGTCCTTGTCCACGGGAAGGTGAGGAGACAGTACGAAGGGGTGGAAGGGCAGAAGTAGTGGTCTTCCCTCGTCTGTTTGAACAGGAAATAGGTCAGTAATTTGATTCAAGAGATCGGTACGTATGTATTAGTAAATCGTTAGGCAGTAACCGCGCAGTTATTTTCGCGTCGGAAAAGCGACTCGCTACGTGCGAAACGTGGCATTTCAGTTGATCCAGGCTGTATTTTCGCGCTCGCCGCCCCTCGAAAACGGCCCCAATACCGCCTAAACAGGCATTTCAGTTGATTCAGGCGGTATTTTTGCGCTCGCCGCCCCTCGAAAATGGCCCAAATACCGCCTAAACAGGCATTTCAGCTGATTTAGGCGGTATTTTCGCGCTCGACCATACCTACCCCACCCCGGCATCACTGGCACCCCAGCATCACCGGCACCCCGGCATCGCCGGTATCCCCGATATCACCAGAATCACCGGCTTACCTATGTTTTGAAGTTTGTAAATTACCGATCCCCTGAATCTGTACACGTCAAAACACCGAACGGTCATGAATATCTATGTAGCATTAAATTTCCATGCGGCAAATCAAAGTATAATCGGAATTGCATTCCGATTATGCGTGAAAACGAGCGATGTCAAACGAATCAAAAAATGCAAGCGCAACACTCGGAAAATCTTCCCCCGTCTCGTACATTGCAGTATGCTGTTCGCCGCCTCGCAAAAATAGCCGTTCCTATAAAACCACGGCAGCCACGCACGGAGAGATGCGAAGAAAAACCGCATATTCGCGGCTTTTCGCCCGACAGAGCAACAACGGAACCGCATCGCACAACCGCAACAGCGTGACGTTTGATACAATGGGAGAAGCGGAGTCACCGACTCGAAAATGTCCTCACCGTCGGACGATTTTTATATGTAATTGACAGGAACACAAAATATAACAATAATAAGCATATCGTCCTTTTGGGGTGCATCATGCGGAAAATTAAAACGCTCATATCGATCATAATCGCCTTTTTCATATGTGTATCCACGTTTTCGACGCTCCGTGCGGACGAAGTTCCCGAAATTCCCGAAATTCCCGTGGAAAGTGTTACGCTGGACCGCGAGCAGGTCGACCTTGCGATCGGCGACGTTCTGCAGTTGCTTGCCACGGTTCGACCGGAAGACGCAACCAATCAAGAGCTGATATGGACATCGGATGACAGCGCGATCGTGACGGTTGCAGATGGATTGGTGACAACCGTTGCGCTGGGGGAAACCATCATCCGCGCAACCACGGTCGACGGTTCGTTTGAAGCCCAATGCCGGGTTCGCGTTCTGACGGAGGTGCCGGTGACCGGCATGACGCTCAGCGAAACGGAAGCATATATGTTTCCGGGTGAGTCGCGACAACTGTGGGCATTGTTCGAGCCGGATACGGCTTCCAATCAAACTGTTTCTTGGGTGTCGGCGGATGAAAGCATTGTCAGTGTTGATGAAGAAGGCCTTATCACCGTTCATGCCGATGAAGGGCAGACGGAGATTTTCGCGACATCCGAAGACGGCGGATTTACGGCTTCCTGTGTCGTCCGTATACAAGGGACACAGCTGATTACCTCGCAGTATACAATAGATCGTGAGAACGGCCTCATATGGGGGCTCGAGAGGGTCACGAACGGAAGCATTTTTCGAAAGAGAATGGAGAATCGCCCGGAGCACATTGTGTTTCTGAATAACGCCGGTAAGCGGCATAATGCGGTGATCGGTACGGGCATGAAGGTTCAGCTTTGTGGTCAGGACGGAACCGTCCACGATGAATTAACGGTCGTGGTCAGCGGAGATGTCAACGGGGACGGTCTGATTACGATCTCCGATTATACCCTTGTCCGCCTAGACATTCTGGGCATCATGCCGCTGGATCCCGGTTATTTTCCGGCGGCGGATATCAATAAAGACGGAGTGATCAGTATTACCGATTATACGCATATCCGCCTGGATATCCTGCGGCTGGAACCCCTTTCCGGGGAGGTTTATACTCCGGAGCCGATCAGTAATGCCAACACCGGCCGATTTGTGAACATTGCGTTGGCGGAACTGGGTAAGCCGTACATTTTTGCGACGCATGGCCCCAACACCTTTGACTGTTCGGGCTATATCTATTTCTGTCTTTATCAGACCGGGCTACGCACGGGCTTCTATCGTGCCTCGGCCAATACGTACAGCAAGTGGTCGAGATGGCCGCGTGTCGAAAAAGAGGACCTCCGACCGGGAGATTTGATGTTTTACATATCAGATGAAGACCCGGAAATCATCGGGCATGTCGGCATTTATCTGGGGAACGGTTACCATATTCACGCATCTTCCTCAAACGGCTGTATTTTGATTTGTCCGTTTGAAGGCTGGTATGATGAGTATTTCAGTCACGGCCGTCGCGTCTGGCCGTAAGCGGCAGAAGGAGAAATTTTCAGTCACGTCGTCGCGTCTGGCCGTAAACGGCAGAAGGAGATAATTTCAGTCACGGTTGTCGCGTCTGGCCGTTAACGGCAGAAGGAGATAATTTCAGTCACGGTTGTCGCGTCTGGCCGTTAACGGCAGAAGGAGAAGAATAATGAAGAGGCTTATCAATAGCTTAGTTGTGTCACTTGCCGTTTTAATCCTTGTTCCGATACTCGTAGTGGCGGCGACGGTGCCGAGCGCGACGGTTTCGATCCCCAATGTCAATTTGAATCCCGGGCAGTCGTATTCATATTCCATTTTGATCAGCGTCAGTTCCGCCTTCGCGTGCATGGGAAACATAAGCGTGACGGGTGTCGCGCAGGCGTCGGAGACGTTTAGCTGGGATACGAGCGGGACCACCAACGAGAGCACGACAATAACTAAAAAAATAACAGTGAGCATACCGCAAAGTGCCAAGCCCGGACAAACCTTTACGATCAGTGTTACCGGGCAGGTGTCCGCTTATGCGGACGGGCAGGTGACGGAGAGATATTTTTCGCAAACGAGAACACTTCAGGTAGTCAAAAAACCCGCGACACCGACGCCGAAACCGACGCCGAAGCCATCGGAATGGGAGCTTGCACTAAAGGCGATCGAGGCGATGGATGCCGACGACGAACTTCAGATCGACATCACGGAAAACGCGCAGATGCCGGCATCCCTGCTAGCCGCCATTGAGGCGAAGCAAGCCCGAATAACGTTCAAGTTCAAAGACTATACCTGTGTGATCGACGGTCGAAACATCGGAGATACAGAGGGGTCGGACATCATTGATCTCTCATTGAACCGCGAGAAAATCGGGGACGTGTCGGCAGCCTGTGGTCAAGCGGATCTTTATCAGCTTCACTTCGCGCACAAAGGCGAGTTTCCGGGGCTTTTCGAGTTTTCGTTCCGGGCGGACCAAAACGTGCCCGGTGACAAAGTTTATTTATATCAATACCTTGGCCATGCGGGCGTTTTTGCGGGGGATCAGACCACGGTCGTCGATGAAAACGGCGATGTTGCGTTTGTGTTATCCGAAGGCTCCGATTATATCGTGATCTCCGATCGGATCGAAGGCGCCCTGCGCAATTTTGATGATACCGAAAAAATCGAATCGGCCCTTCGCGCTTCCGAAGAGGAAGTCAAGAAACTCGAGGAGCAGATCCTGGCGTATGAGGCGGAAAAGAGCGAAGGCGCGCCTGCCGTCGCTGTCCCTGCAATTGCCGCAGAGCCGCAGAGTAAGGGCATTCCGGCGCAGGTTTCGCTTCCGACGGTCGCCCTCATTGCCGCGTTGCTCGGAACGGGGTTATTGGCGGTTTTCGCGACGCTTTATGTTTTAAAGGCCGGACCGTTTAAGAAGCGGTCCTCGTGACGCTTTATGCCTGTGAAGCCGTAGCGTTTTTAAGAAGCGGTTTTCGCGATGCTTAATGCTTCCCGGGCCGGAGCGTTGGAAAAATGAATAACAAATAGGTCCGGGGGACTGCACGAGCGGTCCGTCGGAGCGAAAATACCCACGAAACCGGCCATTTCAGCGCTTTTCGTGGGTAAATTTGGGGATGCGAGCGGTCCGTCGGTGCGAAAATACCCACGAAACCGGCCATTTCAGCGCTTTTCGTGGGTAATTCAGGCAGCGCGAGCAGTCGGAGCGAAAATACCCACGAAACCGGCCGTTTCAGCGCTTTTCGTGGGTAATTTTCCCCTCTCATGCGGTGGTGGGTAATTTTCCCCTCTCATGCGGTGGTAAGGTAATAACTGAAAAATAAGATCTCGTAACAAAGAATTTTATCCGTTTACGGCAAAAATTCTTTCTTGCCCTTGCTTGTAACAGAAGGATCCCGGCAAACAGAAAGCGGCTCTGCGACCGCTACAGAAAACCGCTTTGTAATGCATGGCATACGTTTTGATCTATGTAAAATCGGAGCCACATTCCGTTTTTGTATGATATTAACTCGAGAGAATGATACTCCTCCGACGGATCATCAATCACATCGGAGAAAATGCATCCAAATCCCGGACCTTGCCGCTTTCGAAGTACAATCGAAAAGCAGCTCTGCACTCATCGTCGTCGACGATCTTTTCGAGCAGGACACAGCGCTTTGTTCGCTCATCGAAAACGCTTGCTTCGAGGCTCATCTTTCCGCGCTTGTCCCAACCCGGAATCCGCGCGGCTTGGATGAAAGGAATGTTCGGGTATGACAGCTGAAGGATCACGTGCTCGTCATCATGACTCAGCGCCTTTTCGAGATACCATTCCACTGTTTCCCATGTCGGATCCGCGCGAAAATCGTTCGGTCCCTCAACAAATCGATCCGGTCTTTCCGGCATCGAAAACGCGGTCGGATTCGGCGTGGTCGCAGCTTGCTTGAGCTGCTCCGCATCGCCGTTGTCTTTGTCGAAAAAACATGCCTTCAGCCGATCGAACAGTCCCATAAAATCGCCTCACAATAACGAAATCAGTCCGGGCTCGCAGGAGTCCCGACGAACATATCTGACTTGTCATCTCAATCCTCGCACGTATATCCAGGCCCCGGGCAGATCCGGAAGGAGCGGGCCGCGTTTAAATCAATCCTTGCACGTATAGCCGGACTTCTTAAAAATAAACTCTTCGTCCGGCACAATGCATGCGTCCCACACCTTTTCTTTCCACTCATCGGCCGCAATATCTTTGATCGCGACCGAAACATCGGAAAGATTACATCCCAGCGTCTCGGCGACGACGAGCGCGGTCTGATCCGCGCATTTTCGCTTCTGTTCCTCGGTTCTTCCGGGGTAGCACTTGATTTCAATGTGTGGCATGGTCACTCCTCCTTCTCGAAAAGCGCCTTCAGCTAATCCCTAAATCCTTCTTGAATAGCGCCTTCAGCTAATCCCAAATCCTTCTCGAAAAGCGCCTTCAGCTAATCTCAAATTCCCATATTACGATCGTTTATCCGGATTCGGGCAGGTGATGATCCAACGATACCCGAATCGATCCTCAATGAGCGCGCCCATCCCGCCGTCGTCGGGCGTAGGGTGAGGTGCCAGCGCCGAAATCACGCTTCCGCCCTCGGAAAGAAGCCCGCAGGTGTCCGTGGCTTTTTGCGGGTCGTCCAAATGCACCATCAACTTAATGCTCGTATCGGTCCCCTTACGATCAAATGAATCGGCGGCGCTCATGTGCGTTTCGCCCACCCGAAACTCAACGTGCATGACCTTTCCGGAGCGGGCCGGATCCTTCGTATTGAGCTCGCTCCAGCGCGACAAATAGAATGTTTCTCCCCCGAAAACTTCCATGTACAGACGGATCGCTTCTTCGCAATCCCCCTCAAAACTCAGATAAGGAATAACCGATACACTCATGTGCTTAGCCTTCTGTCGCTGTATTCGAATAGTTCGCGAGAACATCCCAAACCGAGTCGCATCGACCTTGTATGAGCTCATGCGTTTCTCAGTCCTACGATGCTTTGATTTCAACTGATGAATCCTTCAACACGGTCCCGTCTGACAACCGAACCACGATGCGGAATGTATCCGCCGGGAATCCCGGATTACCGCGAATGCCGATGGTTACCCACTTCTCGTCGAGCATCATGATTTCCGAACTGCCTAACGAAGTGGTGCCTCCTTCATTGAATACCTCATACTTCAAAACCAAACCCATCATCTCCCTGTTAAAGTAGATACGGAAGAAAATATTCTCGGCAGACGTAGCGTAGTGATCTACGAAAACAGCCGCTTCCAAATCATACCATCCGCTGCTTTCACAAGCGTCCTTGACCTCATCAACCGAATATTCCGCCGGATCGGACATCTTCAACCAACCGGTAAGCAGAGCTTCATATTCGACTCGTTCGATTTTCTCTTCCTCGAAAAGCTCCTTGGCGGCCGTCATCATGATCGCCAGTGTATTCTCCTGATCCGATCGGTTCATCGGATCGAACGAGTAGAAGTCCGAAAAATCGAAGAAACAATCCGGAATTTTTACTACCCGCCACACTTGGTCCGCGTCGTCATAGTTCAGGCGAAAAGCGCTTTCCGCACTGATAAAAACCTCAGTATTCTTGATTTCCTCGACCATAAGTATCGCGATTTGATCCGAATATTGAAGGAACGCCTCTTTCTCACTCATCCGCTTGGAATAAAACAATACGATCGGTTGCGTTACCTCCACCATCAGTTCCCGATCCCGAATCACTTCATCCGCGGCACCGAAATGATTCGGGTAACGAACGGACACCTCGATATCGGCCGCCGTCCCGGAAAGCATCTCCGTTTCGCCGATCGTCCATGTCATATCCCCAAAAGTAGCTTCAAACAAGACACTCGAAATCGGCCACTCCCCGTGGATGAGATTATCTCTCGAGAAGGTCCCGTCCGACAGTTCGGATAAAGCCTCAAAGTCCGACGCTTTCAGCGCCTCCAGAAAGGCCGCCAAGGCCTCCTCCGGACCGCTGTCGTCCTCCGACTTCGTCGTCTCGTCCTTTTCCTCAAGAACGGAATCCTCTGTCTCTGTATCGCGGTCATCAACCTTCGTTCGATCGGTATCTCTTACTCGCAACGTACACGACGACAAAACTACCGACAACGCGAAAAAGATTGCCAAAATCTTCAAGATCTTCTTAAGAAATCTCTTCATAACCCCTCCCGCTGAAACAACTCCGACATTTGATCTAAAGAAAGCCATACTGTCTCCGGATTGATCTGAACGTCAATTCCCGTGATGCCGTTTACACGCCCGGTTCAAGGCGTTTCAGGGATACCGAATTCCAGCCGGAATCCCTCGTCAACAGATAGATACTGCCATCGTCAGCGATGAAATAACTGAATGCATCAGCATAATACGAAGTGTCTTCGCCATTATTCGTAACAACACAGAAACGGAAATTGTTGGCAGTACCGTTTTTTTCGGTTTGCTCAACATAATATAGAACGCCGTCGATATAACGAATGCGATCCCGGTAGGCGACCGCAGAACTGCTGAAATCGACCACGTCGGTGATCGCCGCGGACCCGGAACATAAGCCGATGTGATCCACACTGTTCGTATCCCAATAATATAGTGCCAGTATACTGCCGGCCGCATCATAAGAGGCTCCGTATACGAGGGACACATTCGGATTCAGATGGGCCAATATATTGGACTCATCATCCAAATTGATCATCCGGAAGTCCTGCTTCCCGGTAGCGGTTCGTTCCGAGCAGAGGAGCCAGCCGTCATTTAAATCCAGACACTCATATTGTGCGGAGACCATGCGATCGGGCATGAAGAAATCAGCGGACATATACGCGGATTCCGAACCGGACGGGACGTTATAGCACATGATCGAAGCATATTCGTCATCATTGTTGTACAGGGGATAATAGATGTTATCCTTATACGCTTTGACGACCAGAATCTGATAATCCGTATTAAAATCATAGTGCCCACTGCGAATCACCGAGGTCTCGTTTTTCGCGTGGTTATAACACTTGACCGCGAACGCGTCGTCCGTCAACTCGGTCCAGGCCGTGAAGCCGTTTCCGCAGGCCATGTTCTTGATATAAAAGTCGCCTGCGTCATAGACGATATTCAATTCCGAGGCAGAGTTGCCGACGGAAATCTTGCTGTACGTCCGTTTATAATCCTGCAGCAGACAGACAAATTTACCGTCTTCACTGATCGCGAACTGCATCGGGAGCATCGATGGATCCGAGAACACCGCGAGTTCTTCTGCCTTGAGACCGGAGGGGTCCGCCTCAACTGCGGAAGTACTCCCATCAGGACCGACAGAACTCACCTCAGTGCCGGAAGGCTCCGTTTCGCCAAAATGTTCCTTGGCGCTTTGAGGTAAAAAAATCACACAAGATGTAAGAACCATCGCCGTCAGAGCCAACAAGAAAACAACGGTTATTCGCTTCTTCATTTTGACACCTCCGATCCGGGATAATTAATTATACCATGAAGGATATTCAAGAGAAGCGGGCCCTTTTCGATATCGCCGATGAGCAGACGGAAGAGATGATGGCAAGCGATGCCCGTAGTCGGCCGAACGTAAGCGACGCACTGCGGCAGGAAATCGACATGTTCCCGGGCGGAGAAGGAGGAGTAAAATGATCAATAATGAGGCTTTCGGCGGCTTTGTCGTCTCGAAAAACGCCGCGTCCGGACTTCCCCAATAACCCTAAATTGCCCCGATCGGAACGATTCGGTTCCGGTGATCCAGCGGATAAATCATGGATGCCAGACAGATCACCGCGCCTTCGCCGATTTCCCCGGGAAGAGAATCCAACACGGTGAAATTCTTGAGTGCGTCTTTTCCGGGATCCGCGGACTTTTTGATTTCGATCGGGTAGAGGACACCGTTCTCGAGAATGATGAGATCGATTTCCTTTCCGTTGTTGTCCCGATAATAAGACAGTCTGCTTCGCGCGTCGATTCCTTCATTTGAGTATTGCTTAATGATCTCAGATACGACATATGTCTCAAACATGGCACCTGCCATTGCCGATCGCTCCAAAACACGCGGATCATTCCAAAGACTCAAATAGCAGGCAAGGCCGGTATCCATGAAGTAAAGTTTGGGTCGCTTGACGATTCTTTTGATGGTGTTTCCCGAATACGGTTGAAGAAGGTAGACCAAGCCGGAGGTAACAAGCAAAGAGAGCCAATGATCGACGGTTTTCGAGTCGATTCCGACATCCTTTCCGATATCGGAAAGATTCAATTCCTGTCCGGTCCGTACCGCAACACTCGCAATAAACTTCTGGAACCTGGATTCATTCTTGATCTCAACCAAATCTCGAATATCCCGCTCGATATAGGTCTGCATATATCCGCCAAAATAACTCTCCGGAGTCAATTCCGGATCAATGATCATTTTGGGCATACTGCCCCGATATATCTTGTCGAAAACGGTTGTAATGGTCTCCTCCGTCATGATTTCAAGATTTCGATTCGGCAGAAACGGAGACTCTTTTGTGCTTAATATCTCAGCACGACTCAGTCCGTATAAAGACAGTATTCCTACGCGCCCGGCCAATGACTCGCTGACGTTCTTCATAAGCCTGAACATCTGAGATCCGGTCATATAATACTGACCCGGTGCTCCGTTCTCATCGATCCGAATCTTGATATAGGGCAATAACTCGGGCGCGTACTGGATTTCATCGATAATGACCGG
>JAAYIQ010000059.1 GCA_012523365.1 Clostridiaceae bacterium | reverse complement strand
CATTAATCGACGACCGGTGATGATTCGGTGATGAGGCGAAACAGCTTGAACTTGGATAACAGAAGGGGTCCGTAATAGCAGAACCATAATGCGGTCAAATAGTTCACGATGAGAACAGCCGGTGAACCGATCCATACGTTGACGTCGTATGCTTTTGAAGCGTAGCCGGTCACAAATCCCACCAGGAAGAAGCTGATCACGACGATGAGGATCTTTATGATCTGCTTTCCGGGCGACACCTTGGATTCCATGGTCCCTTTTCGGTTCATCAGATACAGACCGATCGAAAACCCGAACAGAAGGCCCGCACTGCTGAACACACTTTCAATATCTTCCAAACCGCTTCCGTCATATCCCGTCAACATCATGATGATGGTCAGCGCGATGAATATAAGCGGCAAAATGCTGGAAAGGACCCATGCTTTTCCCAATGACAGCTTATGCATGAACAGGGCGATTTTGTCCTTAAACCGGATGCACAGCCACAAGATCGGGATACCGATCAGAAAACCCGCAACGATCTGGCTGGGGAAATGGCTGTCCCGGTAGATTCTCGATATACTGATCCCGAGGATCATGACGACCGATAATACGGTAAACCACGTTTTCTTGAGTATATGGCTTAAGTAGCCCCAGAAGACAACGGCCGACATGGAGTGCCCGGAAGGCATGCCGTAGCCTTCGATCAGGTCCGTGTTTTCGTGGAGATGATAGGGCCGCGGCATTTGGATCCCGTATTTCAGCCCGGCCGCGATCAAACCGCTCAACGGGAGCAGAATGGCCATCGCGGAAAATTTTCGAAAATGAAAACACCACATCAGCAGGACAATGATCAGAAAGTAATTGTTGGATTCTCCGATTTTCGTTAATACTTTCATGAAGATGTGAAAACCTTCACCGAACGATTGAACGAGTTCTAATAATTGGATGTCTGCGGGAAACATTATCTTTCTCCTTTAAAACTGAATACATTTCTTATAAACGATCGATCCGGCCAGTGCTTGAGCCAATAAAACGGTCAACGAAAAAGCCAGCGCAATGATGAAACTTGTGCCTTGCAAGACATTGACTTCTTGAAAAGCGGTCACAATGAGGATGTATACAGCCGCGTATGCGGAGTTAGTCAAAAGTCGCGAACCCAATATTTCGTTTTTGGTTCGGGCCGAAGATAAGTACAAATATCTCGTATCCATCGAAAAATCGACCCGGATCCGTTGGATAAAGTGGATGCACAAATAAATGAACGGCAGTAGAAGAACAAGGATCGAAATGGATATCGTTGCTTTTTCCGAGTCGGGGTCCAGAAAAAACAGGATGATATGGGCCAGAAGGATACTACCCGAAAAGATGAGGAATTTTTTCTTGTTCCGCGAGAATTCAAATTGGATCAGTTTATTCACGAACCATCACCTCCTTATAAATGTCCGCCATGGATCGCTGCTTTTCGAAACGTAACTGCTCGCAATCCCCTTCCAATAAGACTTTGCCGGCCCGGATAAATGTGACCGTATCCAAAAGGATCTCGATTTCATTGATCAGATGAGAAGTAATGATGATGCTGTTATCCGGTGCGGTCGTTTTGCGGATCATGGAGATCACCCGCTCTCTTGCCAGAAGATCGATACCGTTTAACGGCTCATCCAACAGATACAGCTTCACCTTTCTTGCCAGGATCAGGCACAGGCAAAACTGCTGACGGATCCCTTTGGCCAATTCGGTCACTTTCCGGTCGTCCTCCAATTTCAGATCCGCGGATAACACCTTATAGTGCTCCTCGTCAAAGTCGTCGTAGAAAGTTTTATAAAATCCTACGGCATCCTTCACGGTCATCCATTCGTACAGATGGTTGTTTTCCGGCAAGAAAGCGACTTGACTTTTGGTTTTCGAGGAAAAAGGCTGACCGTCCAGGGTCAAGCGGCCTTCGTCGTATGTCAAAATGCCGGATGTTATTTTCAGAAATGTTGATTTGCCACTGCCGTTCGGACCCAGCAAACCGTGGATCTGACCTTTTGGTACCGAGATACAGACATCGTGCAGGGCGGGGGTCGTCTTGTAGTGTTTGGTTATGTTTTTGGCGATCAGCATTGTGTTACTCACGTCCTTCCGTATATTTTTTTATTTGTTGAAAAATTTGATCGTCCGTCAGACCGAATTGTTGCATTTGCTCATGAAAACGAATGACTTCTTCACGGATCAATGCTTGTTTCAAATTTTCGATGACATCTGGATCCTGTGTAATGTACGATCCGGTCCCGCGTTCGGTATAGGAGAGTTTCTCGGATTCCAGTTCCCGGTACACCCGTTGTATGGTGTTCGGAGTAACTTCGAGTTCATCTGCCAGATCCCGGATCGACGGCAGTCTTTGGTTCGCTTTCAGTTTGCCCGATACCAATTGGTTTTTAACGTCGTCCAATATCTGCAGATATATGGGCTTGTTTTTATCAAAATCAATTTTCATGTGGTGCATGCCCCCATCACAATGTATCAGTGTCTTACTAGAATAATACACTCACACATGAGGGTTGTCAACATTTTTTTTAGCGATGCGGGGAAGGGGTTTGATAAGATGATAACAATGCCTCGGTTCGGATGTTGCCGCTCTTTGTTAAAAGCATCATTTAACGGCCCGAGCCTTTTTTCGCCGTTTCAAACCGAAAAAGGGAAACGAAACATCATGATATGAGTTACGATAGTTTCGATCCGATTTTATATAGTTTGGCTTTCATTCTGTCTTCGCATGAGTGAATTTGATTTGAACGGAAAGATTACGCGCACTCATAAAGCGGAGATCGGCCTCGGTCAGATCCGGAATGTCACTCGGTTGGGAGACGGTTACATCCTTTCTCTTATATGCGAGGATGATCATGCGCGACTGATCAAAATGAGCGGTGACGGGTTTGTAACCGATGCCTTTTCCTATGAATCAAATGATTGTCGTTATTTTATCACGGACATGATTGAGTATAATGAAAAAATCTATTTGAGTGCTTATTCTGTTCCCAAACTTGAAGACGAGGAAAAGGACGCCGGAGGACGGTATGAAATCGCGGCTGTTCTGAATTATATCTTTGACAACCGGTTGATGGGTGATATCACGGACGAGGAAGTAACCCGACTGATGCGGGAAAACTTCACGGCGGTGATTCTGGTGTGTGACCCGATATCGGGGATACCGAAAGAGTTTTATTCCGTCGAAGAATCGATTGGCGGGAAGCTCATGATCGACGAGTCAAATCAACTGGTTTGGAACGTCGAAAGCATCACCAATGCTTTCTTTTCACCTTTGACTTCCTCATTTTCAATCCGGAGCACGAACATGATTTTTCGATATACGTTTGACAAGAGCGGAGTTTTGTTGAATCAAGAAAAAACGGAAGAGTTTGCTGTATTTTCTCGGTAGAGGGGGTGGAAAGACATCTAGATGTTCAGTTCTGTCATCAGTGATTCATCACATTCTCGCCATCTGCCCACATGATCGTATACCCACAACTTTCATTTGGAGAGAATTCATCGATTTGATAACGTGTAAGGTAACCGGTAAGTTCCATTATTATAAACGAATTGTCTAAATTTACTTCAAGATCATACCCCAAGGAGTTAAGACGATCACACTCCGTTTTTGATAATTCCAATGTAATTGCATATGCCCCATCCGTCGATCGTCGCCACTCTTCATATGCTATATGTGCTTCGTTGTACAGCTCGCTGGCTAACTCATAAGCGGCCTTAACATCTTGTGACTGATTCTTATTCCAATATTCTTCGAATAGCTGATCCGGATCATGTTTCCACCATCCTTGTGCGTAATCCTCACCGCGTTCTTCTGCCGCGGTCATTTCTTTATCGAGCGGTAAATAAACCTCTTCCCACCATTTCTCATGTTCCTCATTGTATAATACATAAGCCGGATTGTTTCGGTATTCGTCCATGTGTTCGTCCATGGTTTTGCCTTCATATTTAAAGGCATTTGTTATGTCGAAATATAAATCTATTTTCACATGAAAAAGAACGTCATCAGGACCATACTGCTTCATTTTTTCTTCTAGGGTCGGTGTAATGATCACTTCTCCCGGCTGCGGCGCGACTTGGTTTTCAGCACCGTTGATTCCCGTTATAATCGGTTTGCTTTGAGTTTGTGTTGTGCTCCAATACGTACTGCTTGCCGACGGGTAGCCGCTACTATCGATACTTCCCGGTATTTCTGACGGGGTTCGCGGATTATTGTTCATAATTTGCGGTATGAATATCACTGCCAACAAGAGCGCGGCTACAGCCGGAATCATCAGGACTACGATACGACTCTTCTTTTTTTCGTCCGCCTTTTCCGCCTTTTTAAGTATTTCATGATACATTATTTCTTTCATCGCTTCCGGCGTTTTGATCCGGGAGAGCTCAGTTGAAATATAATTAGTATTCATACGGAATTCCCTCCAGTTCGTTTCTCAGAAGACCCCTTGCCCGATGAAGCAAGTTTCTTACCGTGGCCGGTTTTTTCTTCAAAAGCTTTGCGATCTCCTCGGTTTTGTATCCCTCGTAGTAGTACAAATAAATAATTGTTTTATACTTGGCGGGCAGATCCATGACGCCCTGGATAACAGTGTTGTTATCAAGATCGGAAAATTGGTCTTCAGATCCACGGTTCGAAAAAAGTTGATCATTCAGAACGACATCTCTTTTCCACTTGCTCTTTAAATAGTTTTTGCACGTGTTTGTTGCCGTAACAATCAGCCAGGCTTTTTCATGCTCAAGACTTTCAAATCGCTTGTCTGCTTTAATCAGCTTAAGAAAGGTATCCTGAACGGCATCTTCCAAGTCCGCTCTGCTCTGTTTTAAATAGATAAAACACACTCTGAAAACAGTATCTACATTTCTCAGATATGCCTGCTCAAAATCCCTATTTGTGCACAATAAAGAATCGGGCATAAAATCCTCCCTTTCTCATTAACAATACAATATTGAAGCACAAAATGTTGCAGCTGTT
>JAAYIQ010000058.1 GCA_012523365.1 Clostridiaceae bacterium | reverse complement strand
TCGTGTGCGTACGAACCAAGACTTTTCGAGTGGTTTCGTCCGTATTTTCGCCCTCGCGTGACCGATAACTGCCGACAGAAATTCATCATTCAAGCATTTTGTATGAATTAGAATGCGTTGCTAATACTCAGGCAAGCAACTAAGCTATCGGCCTGGTACTCCGTTTCGAGACTGACTTCAAATGATTCCGAGTATAAATCTATCCGGCGGAGGGAAAATGTGCCCCCTCGGACGATATTTGCATGAATGTTTTGCGGAAATAGGTGTGAGTCTGGAAAAATTATAGGATGGTTCTCCTGCGCGCTTGTGTTATAGTAAATAAATCAGTTGTACACGGAGGAAATCACGATGAGTGTTGAGGATAAAAATAACGGTCCCGTCGCGGACGAGGAGATGATCTCCGGGGAAGTGCGATCCGTTGAAGAAGAGATCACCGACGGATCGATCGCGGCGGACATCGCCGGCGATCCGGATACTGAAGATATGTCCTGCGATCCGAATGAGGAAGAAATTGAGGCGTCGGAAGAGGATATGATCCCCGGGACGGAAGAGGACTCCGAGCCGTCCGCGAAGAAAAGAATTCCCGCGGTAACGATCTTTCTGTCGGCCTTGTGCGTTTTATTGGCGACTGCCTTGGTATTGACCCAGCTCGGCGTGATCGGCACGATCCGGCAACCCAAGGGCCTTCATTACGACGGTTTCTCGACACCGGAAGAGACAATCCGGTACTTCATCGAGAGTGTTCGGGATGAACGATTTGAAGACGCCGGCTCGGTGTTTGTCACATCGGACAACAGTCCCGGTGCCAGCTTCAAGGGACAACTACTCCTTCTGGGATCCTATACTCCCTCGAGGCAGTACTATATGCCGGAAAAATATCCCAAATACGATACGATCCACATGATGATCGAAGAGGGACAGTCGGCCAAGAATGTACTCGGATTCACGTCCAGCATCCTTCTCGGAGATCTGTATCATAATGAGAATCCATTATCGACCGATGCGGCCGCGGCGGAACAGCAGATCGCGGATTATGAGATGTTGCTGAATCCCGAGCTTCTGGGGAAGATGGAGTTTTTGCGCGCGGATCTGCTTGCCCCCGAGTATCAAAACTCCGCAGATTACGAAGCGAGTTTAAAAAGCAGACTGACCGCGTTCGGATACGAACGTTACGCGGAATATATAACGTTGGTGAATTTCGGTGAGGAGAAGTATATCAGTTTCTTCGCAATGGTCAACGTGGAAGGTAAATGGAAAATTCACGGACTCTATTCACAATTGGCCGGAATCGACTACGCGATCGCCGTTCCGATCTCCGAAGCAGATTATCTGAGTCTGCTGGCTTAGGGATCACGGCCTGATCCGCGGATCGGGAGTCATAAGTGTGCACTGTCCCCGGAACCTCAGTTTTAATAAGCATCGTCAGGACGCATCCTGACGATCGCCTCCCCGGGAACCGCGGCCGGTTCCGGACGGAGCGCAAGTCGTTCCGAAATGATGAAATAGAAATAAGGCGTCTCCCCCCGAATCAGGGGAGACGCCTTTCTTGGCGCTTCGGACAGGAGTCGAACCCGTATTGGCAGTACCGGAAACTGCAGTCCTATCCATTGAACGACCGAAGCGTATCGCGCCGACCGACCCGATTCGGATCATGCCGCGAACCTTATTATAACGGTGGAAGCAGGCCTTGACAAGGCGTGTGCCCTCTTTTTTCCGCACGGTCCGAAAATGGGAGAGGCGGGGAGAAAAAGCGGACCGGTTGCGACGGATATGAGCAGAAAAGTACATTTTACAATATAAAATAGCGAAAAAATGAAAGAATTTCATTTATTACATTGCGAAGTGATTAGTTTCATGATAGAATCTCAAACATAATTATGTGCTGTTTCATTTGAGGTGTTGATTATGCGTTCTTCGTTTCTTCGTTTTCTTTCCGTGATGATTGCCATCTCCTTCATG
>JAAYIQ010000057.1 GCA_012523365.1 Clostridiaceae bacterium | reverse complement strand
GTCCGCAGATTCCCGTAATTGTCGTCCGATAAAAGGAGCATTGTGTCTTGAAGTTCCGCCCAATTGTCGAGACCTTCGGCGGTCTCGTCGCCGTAATAGTAATCTTCCACTTCCTTATAAAGAGCCAGGACCTTCGGCGCGTCGGCAAGGCCGTTTTCCGAAAGGATCTCTTTCTGGTCGGTAATTGTCCTTTTCAAAAGTTCGATATTGTCCTTAAGCGTGGCATTCTCCCCGAGGATCTTACTGTCGCGCTCGCCCCGGATCCCCATCGTGATCAGCGACTTGAAATCGCGGTTCCTCCGGACCCCGTCGGTCCAGAACTCGTAAAGACCTCTCGGGTTCGCGTGATAATTCCAGTCCTTCCCGTAGCCCTTGTCGTTCGAATCGGTCATCAGATGTGAAAATTCCTCTCCCGCCCGGAAAAGCGGCTCATGGTGACTCGTTCCCATCGTGATCCCGAGCTCCGACGCCATCTCCGCCGATGCCGTCGGAAACGCCTTTCCGTCCTCGCTGAATACACCTGTCCACATCGCAGGCCACAGGAAATTCCCGCGCAGACGCAAGAGCAGGTCGAAGACCTTCTCGTAGAAGAGCTCGTTAAATCCGCCGAAATTGCTGTGTGCCCAGTTCCCCAGCGAAGGCCACTCGTCGTTCATAAAAAAGCCGCGCAACTTGATCTCGGGCTCCTCCGAAACGATGTCCAACAATGCCCGGTCGATCTCGACCGACTCGCGCCGGACCGGAGTCACATCCGCCCAGTAATGCCACGGCGAAATGCCGCATAACTCCGAGAGCTTCAGCAGGCCGTACTCCGCGCCCAGTTGATCGTTTCCGGCAATGACGATGATCTCTCTTCCTCCATCGGGTACGATTGTCATCCGGTAGCATTCCCGTCGCCCGGTGATCCCCGAGATGTCGATCCGACCCTCCTCTGCCGCGCGGTCGATAAAGCCCCCGCTTCCGAGAACGCCCGCGACAATGACCCTGTCGGCGTTCGCGCAAGAACCGGTTGCCGGATCATCCGTTCCCGCAACCCGGATATCACAGGGACGAGCGCCCGTAATTTTTCGAAAATCAGCGGCGACTGCGGAAGCCACGCGCGTGAGGCCACGATTCCCGGAATCGACCGCAATCACGGTTATATGACCTTGGAGAATGATCGTAAATGTGTTCATCCGAATACCTCCGATAAAGAATAAGAAGAGGGGGGCGCTCCTGCGGAGCACCCCCCTCCGAACAATCCCTTACGAGACCATTCTAACATGATCTTTGTGAGTTTATCCCTTGTAAATTTCGTTATAGAACGCCGCGTACTCTTCGCTTCCGAGGCTCTCGCACTCGCCGACGAACTTGTTCCAGTTATCGTCGTTCATCTCATCCTTGCCCATCACGAAACGGAGCGTCCACTCATTGACCTTGTCGATCAACGGGGTCTGCATCAGGCTGAGTTGATCGGATTGATCGGTGTCCGCCTGAACGGGAGGATTGATCGGAGAAACCTTACGATAAGCACCGAGTCTGTCATAATACGCGATGATCTCGGGAGAGAAGTTATCGCTCATCTCGGCGACCGTACCGCCGTACCAGAAGACGCCGCCTGCGTAGCCCCACTGGAGACGAATGTCAACGTCTTCATCGGCACCGCCGATTCCGAGACCGCCGCACTTGAATCCGGGCAGTAACTGCTTGACCTTAAGCCCCGTGGCCGCATCGGTCACATACTCAAAGGTCTCGCCCTCAACGCCCCATTTAATGAGGGTGTAGGCTTCCGGAGAATAGAACAGCCAGTCCACGAAACGGAAGAGCTGGATCACGCCCTCTTCACCCAGATCGTCCAACGCATTCGAAGAGATCATGACGCCGTTCTCAAGGCGGTTTCTCTCCGCGATGAAATCGTTGTTGCCCTTCGGATAAACACAGACATAGGTCTCATGGTTACCTGCACCCAGGATCGAATCCAGATTGTTTCTGAAGTTCTGAACCTGAGATCTGTTCACGCTGATGATCGCGGTTTTACCGTTGTAGAACTTATCCGGTCCGACCTTATCGTCCTGTGTAAAGGACTCGGGATCCAGGATGCCTTCCTTGATGAAGCGGTTCGCAACCGTGATGAAATCTTTGTATTGGTCCGTCGTCGCCGCAAAATACCATTCGTCCTTAGCGGCATCATACTGCAACCCGTTACCTACGGCCCAACCGGAAGGAACGCCGTACGAAGCGCCGATCAGTTTCAAAATGTTTCCGCCGTTTCCTTGTCCGGACTCAGTGCCGGCCCAGAGATCCGACCAGATATAATCGCTCTCTTTGCACATTCCTTCCTGAACCATGTACGCTTTGACTCCGACCAGAATGTCACACAGATCATTCCAGGTCCAATCCTTTTCAAGAGCCGCGACATCATAGCCGGCTGCCTTGAAAATGTCATTGCGGATCATCAGGGTGTAGTCCTGAAGAGGAGCTTCGAGCATACCGGGCAAACGATAATATTTTCCGTCCGCACGGGTAATGGTCGCCAAATCCGGCTCCATCGCATACTTCGTTACGAAATCCTGATAGTACGGCATGTACTGAACATAGTCAGAGACTGCCAGTACGGCTCCGCCGGTGATGAATTTGGACTCGTCATAGATTTTCGGGATAATGTACGCCGCTTCACCGCCGGAAACAGCGAGCGTAACACTGTCCATGTACGTTCCGCTGTCAAACTTGGTGACATCAAGCTTAACATTCGTCAAATCGGTGATCTTCTTGAAGACACCTTCCGTCTCCCATGTATCCGCAAACGCATACCAGCTGGCATCGCTGAAGAACATGGAATACGTGACCGGTGCATCCGCCTTGAACGTCTCGCCCAGACCGAACGCATAGGGAAGGTCCGGCTCCGTCGGTGCGACGGTCGTCTCTCCTGCTGCTGTCGTTCCCTGTGGCGCTGTTGTCGCTTGAGTTTCGTCCTGCGGTTCTTTACATGCCGTCAGACTTAACAGCATCATGGCCGCAAGAAGTACGCAAAGCAATTTCTTTAACATAATCATACCTCCTGTTTTGCTCTTTCTTCTCTATCTGCACCGGTCCGCATTCTTTGTGACACGGAACCGTGAGCATTCATCAATATTCTGTCGGGCACCCCCGCCCGGCACTCATCCGATCCTTTTCCTTACTCCTTCACACTGCCGAGCATCATTCCCTGAACGTAATATCTTTGCACTATCGGGTATATGCAAATAATCGGGAGCGCCATGAGCACCATCGCGCACGATCGGATGTTGGCGCTCAGATATGCTTTATCCGCTGTTGCTCCGGGATCATTCGTCGAAAAGGATCCTGCGATCAGAGTCTTTAAATAATAGGCCACGGGCCATTTTTCTTTGGTGGGAAGGTAAAGGAACGCGTTGAACCAGTTGTTCCAGTACGATACCGCGTAGAAAAGCGTCATCGTTGCGATGATCGGCTTCGACAGCGGTAACACGACCCGAAAGAAGACTCCGATTTGGGATAGTCCGTCCAGTTCTCCCGCCTCCTCCAACTCGTGCGGGGAATTCGCAAAAAAGGCCTTCATCAGGAGGACGTAATAGGTGCTGATCAATCCGGGAATAATAAACGCAGGCCACTTGTCATAAAGTCCGATCCGGGTCATCAGAACATAGTTCGGGATCAAGCCGCCGTAAAAGTACATCGTGAAAATAACAAAAGGCGTAAGGAATTTATTGAGCTTGAGATGCGGCTTCGAAAGCGGATAAGCAAGGAAAGCACTCAGAAAAATCGATGCCGCGGTCCCGATAATCGTGTAGATGATCGTGTTCTTGTATGAATTGAGGAAAACGCCTTGAGTCAAAACATCTATATAGGTCTTGATATTCGGCTCAACGGGAATAATCGTCACGAGGCCCTTCGCGATCGCGGTATGCGAAGAAAAGGACTGTGCGACGAGATATAGGAATGGATATAAAGTAACCGCCGATATGAAAAGCATGATGATCACGTTTATGATCGTAAAGACGCGGTATCCCTTGGATTCCTTCATGGATGACACGCGAATGACCAACTCATCGGCAGTCTTTATTTTTACATCACCATCGCGCTTAACGATCGCCTTGGTCGTGAACTGATCGCGGTAATGCAAAGAAGCATCCTTACTCGCGGAATCGTGTGTTCTGCGTGCCGCCTCGACGATATCCTCGGCATCCGTTGTTTTCTTCCTGTTGTCGTCAGAATTTACCATAGCGAACTCCCTGTGATTTTCTTGGAGGAGAAATTGGCGATCGTTAATAACGTCATGTTGATCACACCTTCGAATAAGCCGATTGCGGTCGCGTTACTGAATTGACCGCGGGAATCCGGCCCGATACCCATACGGTAAACATACGTGGAGATGATGTCCGATGTTTCATACGTAGCAGAGGTATAGAGCAGGAAAACTTTCTCGAAGGCCATTCCGGAACCGACCAAACCACCGATATCCAAAATCAGCAGCGTTGTAATCGTCGGAAGTATGCTGGGTATCGTAATATGAAGAACCCGTTGAAAATGAGTCGCTCCGTCGACTTCAGCTGCTTCATAAAGAGCGGGATTGATATGCGAAATCGACGCGAGATAAAGGATCGTGCCCCAACCAAGGCTCTGCCAGAGTCCCGAGGTCACAAAAATCGTTACAAACCAGTCCTTCTCGGAAATAAAAGGAATCGCCTCCATTCCGATGGACTTAATGAATCCGTTGATTGGGCCGCTCGTGGATAAGACTTCCTTGACCATTCCGGCAACGATAACGACCGCGATGAAGTGTGGCAGATAAGAGACCGTCTGAACAAATTTCTTCCAGCGCAGGTTTCGAATTTCATTAAGCAGAAGCGCGAAAATCAACGTCAACGGAAAACGGATTACGAGATATGAGAAATTGAGTGTCAGTGTATTTCTGAACGCTCTCCAAAATCCGGAGATGCCCAAGTACGTGATAAACTTCTCAAAGCCCTTCCATCCGGACGGCCCGAAGATGAAGGTTTCGAAATAATAAAGGCCCTTCCATTGATCTCCGAAAATACTGCCGCCCGCGCTGAACTTGCGAAAAGCGATAATATTGCCGGCCATCGGCATGTAACGAAATATTACGTAATATACAATCGGGACCAACAACATGAAATAGAGTTGTCCGTATCTGCCCGCATGTCGCTCAAAGGCGGTCTTACGCCGCTTTTTCCCGGAACGTTGTCCGCCGGGCAACATCTTTTCAATCTCAATGGATTCGACGGGCTCGATTCGATTCTCTTGTGTGCTCATGTCGCTCTCGCTTGTCCGTTATTCAATTCCGAAAAAGAGATGATCGAGTCTTTCGGAATCGTATCGCATACTTGTATGCTAGTTGACTGATACGCACAGATTATCATCTCTTTTGTACCGTGTCAATGCCAAAGCTTCCGTTTTCGTTCGTTCTGTCGGCACTTTGCACAAAAAAACGTTCTTTTTTCGGTCTGTCAACTCCTGTGAGTAAATCGTGAAAAATGCGAAACGATTAACCTTTCTTGACAACCGGGTTTATCGCCGAAAAGAAAAGGGCTGTCTCTCCACTTTCGTTTTGAGACAGTCCTTTTCATGATCCCGTCGCTTTCGGACCCTTCGATCGACGAT
>JAAYIQ010000056.1 GCA_012523365.1 Clostridiaceae bacterium | reverse complement strand
CACGGCCATTTGAAGTTACCTCATTGAAAACAACGGGCAAGGATACGCGTTGCGGCGAGCTTTTCGAGAGAAAAGAAGGCCGGACAACGTTGCCGATAACTATTCTATTTCATCATATCACTTGTTAAGGGAAATGGGTGTCCCGGGGTTGGGACAGGAAGGGGGAATCGGATAAATTGAGGGGCGCGGACGAGCTTTTCGCGCGATCAGGTCTTGTCCGGCATTAAGCGGCTCCGGTGCGCTCGTAGAGTTGACTTGCATGTTTGATGCATGTATTATGATTTGTAGTGCATTTACCGTGGCTTATGGATCTGAAATTGACCGCCGACCGCTCGGGGAGATCATTATGGAACAGGATACCCCTTCCGTGACCGATTCGATTCCGGGGAGCGCCCCGTCTGATGTAATTGATGTAGTGCCGGAGACGATCGGCGCTCCGTCTGACGTGATCGATGCCGCAACGGAGACGATCGGCGCTCCGCCAATGAATGCGCAGGAGACGTTGGACGCTCCGCAACCGGAGACGCCGGAAACACCGAAGAAGCGAAATAGAACAGATTACGTCTGGCCGATCGGTTACGTAGTTTTTACGACGGTACTCGGCCCGGTGTTATTCATCGCGCTGGGCATTGGTATCATTAATCTCATCTACATCATAAAGGATAAAACCTTGCAGGAGAATTGGCTGGACTTTGTGATACCAATTATTCCAATCGTCCCTTCGATCGTGCTCCTGATCGGCAATATCGTCCGCTCTTTTCGTATACAAGGCGAAGATGCGCCTCTTCGCTGCGTCCGTTTGATGCTCATCCTCAAGTATGGTATGATCCCGTTCTTTTTATTACACTTGTGTCTTTTACCTTTTGTTTTTTTTATTGTCGGGTGGTCTGTCGACCAGCAATCGTTCTACCCGTTTATGTTCATATATCTTTTCGTGGCGCCGCCGCTCTTTATGCTTCCCGGCGCTTTCTACGGTATTCGGGTCGTTCGCTTCAGTCTTCGCGAAAAGAAGCTCCGTCTTTTCACCGCGATTCTTCACGGTATCGCCCTGTTTATTCCCGTGTTGGATGTGCCGGATGCGGCGTACCTTTCTGCCATAAAATGGAAGACGGCCCGAAAAACTACCGCCGTGGTTCTGATTACGACTACCGCGCTCATCGCGTTGATCTTTTGGAGAGGTTTTGACATTGGGTTTTCATACTTTTACGAAAATGTCTTAAGTTAGTCCTGTAATGTTCGGCCGGATAATCGATCGCACGGTCGGGGGCGATTCCGAAGCGGCCGGCCGGATAATCGATCACCCGGCCGGGGGCGATGCCGAAGCGGCCGAAGTGCTCCCCGCCGTCCGTGATGATCACGAACATCACTTTTTCTGTCTTTGTGCGGCGATGCAGATCAATCGTGAGGTCGCTTTTCGAGAAAAGGATATATCGGGTGTCTCTTCCGCGCCGGACGAGTTCGCCAAGTTATCGTAACGTGATTCGTCGAATCGTGTTGCGATCATTTTCGCGGTGAACCGGAATTACGCCTCATCCTTCCAAGCGAAGGGGGTGGTCTTCCGACGGGCCTTGCATTGGACCGGTACTCTCTGATCGTTCTTCACGCTTTTCGGGGAGTCCGCCCAGGCGAACAGGGCGCCGGCATGGGTGCTGTTTCCGGTAAGTTAAGGATGCGTCTCCCGGACATCGAAGAGCTTTTGCGCGCTGACATTTTCGATGGCAGCCTCTCGCCGGGTAAGTTCTCTCTCGTGAACCCGACGTCCAATGTCCAATCTTTCTTCTGTTGTGTATATCCGGTACTCCTCCTGTTCACTTTGGGATATAGACTTGTCCTACAGTGATTTCTTCTTTGTCCATACTACTCAATCACTGTGTCCTATTTCTACCTCCCTATGTCCAGTTTTAGCTTACCACTGCAATTTGATCATTGATTACCTACTAAAAGGGTCT
>JAAYIQ010000009.1 GCA_012523365.1 Clostridiaceae bacterium | reverse complement strand
TGCTTTTCGGGGTGCGCGCGACGGAAGGGGGCAAATTGCTTTTCGAGCGGTGCCTTAACCGCCCGCGCTGGTGTAGTTTCGTACCATTCGGTGAAAGAACCAAAGCCCGAAAACAAGGAATGCGATTGAGCAGAGCACAGCGCCGAAAACACCGGTCATCTGTTTTCCCAGAAGCGCTGATGCCGGGAATGAACCCAACAGGCTGACGGGGATCACCCACGTTATTATGCTTTGAAACACCTTGGTAAAGATCGATCTGGGATATAAGCCGAAATCCATGACCGACATAAAGATATCATAGATCCGGTAATTGCCGATCCAAACAATTCCAAGACCCGACATAAATAGACCAAAGGCAAACATCGTGACCAGGGAAAATATGAATAAGAGAGCGAAGGCTCCCCAGTTCATCAGCGGTAACGCCGGTACTGATTTCAGAGCATAAAAGAAAAGCAGCAATCCGCCGATCAATTTTCCCAGGTCCTCGCTGTCGAAGGCTGTGATGATGGACATCTGAAGGATCGACCGGGGTTTGATCAACAAGAGATCATAGGTTCCTTCCTGAACCCTGCTGATGGTATTCCAGACCATGCCCATGAAAAACGGAAAAGCAATGCCCCTCGAGAGCAGGAAAACTCCCTGAAGCAGAAGGACTTCATGTCTCTCCCAGCCGGGAAAGGATGCCCCGTTGTGATAGATCAGCAGAGTGACGAGAGGTCCGAATAATTCCACTACCATCATGATCAGCATGCTCATGAAAAAATCACCGCGATAGGCCATTCTGGAAGCCAGCGAGGTCTTCATGCCGTGCAGGTATATTTTGATCCATTGGAATAACGGATTTGATTTTGTCTGCCGGTCATCCGCCGAAGACAGGTCTGTTTGATGCGTCATATGTCTACCCTCATCATTTACCTACCTAACGTACGCTCCGTTTTCGAGAGGGATCTGCGTCCACTCAGTTTTACCGTCATATTATGCTCCGACTCCGGTGAAGCGTCTGATTCCGAAATACCACACCAGCCTGTTCAGCAAGTAAGTTATAAGTACCATTATCGCCTGCAGGCCGACAATCTGCGGAATCGAAAGGGTGATCCCGGCCAACTCATAGCTTCCCATGAAAACCCTTGCCGGTACATAGGAAATAAACTGAAACGGAAGGAAAAACAAGACCTTTTGGATCGCTTCGGGAAACAACGTCAGCGGAAGGAATATTCCCGAGCAAACATCCTTAAAGACCAGCACCGCCCTGCGGATCCCGTTGGTTTTTACGAGCCAGAACGCCATTGTGCCGATGGTATAGTTAATGAGGAACGCGAGAATAAAGCTGAGCGCTACGGAAATGATTGCCCAAAACGGTCTTGCGGGAATCGGCTTGATCCCAAAAAGCAGATAGAAGCCGAGGATCGGAACCAATTCCACCCAGAACGCCAGAATTCGATGCCCCACTTTTTGAAAAAAAGCATAATACAAATGGTGGATCGGCCGCAGCTGAAAAGTGATGAACTTGCCGTTTTGCACAAGCCGCTGAAGCGTCCCGTCGGCATCGTCCCAGTTCAGAAAGCCGAGCAGGGAAGATACCGCAAAATAAAACAGCATGGTTTTAAACGTGAATCCGGATACCGTATCGTGTACTTGAAAAACCGCCCGCCAGATGGAATATTGCACCAGAAAATAGATCGGCTGAACAATCAGCGAAACCGCCATATTGCTTCGAAACGCAAAATTCTCCTTATAGGTGGCTTGGATCACCGCTCGAAAGACCGGCTTCGCCTTTTTCATAACCGTCTCCGGAACAGCCTGCACAGTCTTTCTCCCCCTTGATCAGAACTCTGTGAAACGGACTTGCCCGCGAAATCGTCGATCGCTAACCATACGGACTTGCCGGTGAAATCGATGATCGCTAACCATACGGGTCTGCCGGCGAAATCGATGATCGTCGTTGCTTTTCGCGCGATTATCTGAATATTTTACTCCCATGATTGCGCGGACTCAAGTGTTCGGGCGCCGAATTTGAAAATATCAAAGAAATAATTCGCCTCAATGCACGAAAAGCCCGAAACTGCATGGCTCGCGGACGAATTTGTGGACAGGGCGGTTAAGGTCACTTCGCAGGTATTTATTATCCCTTTACCGTCTGCTATTATAACGACATTATCAGTGTGATATGAGGAGGGGAGAACTATGATTATATGGGGCTGGAACAAGAAAACACGCAAGGTGATCGGTACGATCGGGATGCAGATGTGCAAGTTCTGTAACATTCAGTCTTTGTGGCAATTGTGCATCGTCCGCACCTGGTTTACCCTTTTCTTTATCCCCATCATTCCGTATGGTAAGTCTTATCAGATATCCTGTCCGGGTTGCAACAGCTATTATGAGCTGACCAAGGAGCAATTTTCGGACTTGAAGGCTCGTTTGGCGGCCGGTGAAACGGCGCCGAATGCTCCCCCTGCATCCGATGTTGCGGACTCGGAGAAATATCAGGGAAAGACCGAGACTCAGATTAATTATTTGAAGGCGATGGAAGAGGCACAACGAGAGGATTAATGCCGATCCGTGCCCTCTGTCCGGCCGCACTGCTATTCTGCGATTTTCTGCCGGTTTCTTGCGAAAATCCCCGAAGGATCGCTTGGGAATTTTTTCTTAAATCATGTATAATTAGTTGGAAAATACTACTAATTTCAGGATGGGGGAGCGACCATGAATTCTTTTTACGTAACCTTTGATCGCCTGCTTCAGGAGGAGCGTAAGCCCGAAGCCGTCACATACGCGCTCGGGCTTTTGTCCTCGGGAAAGATCGACCCGATCACTTTGTACACGGAGATCTTGACCCCGGTTTTAAATAATATGCAATGCTTTTTGAATGAGAAACAGTTATGCGTCTGGAAAGAGCACGTCAGGACCGCGACTGTCCGGACGATCGTCGAATGCTGTTACCCGTTCGTATTGAAGGAGCGCGAGCGCTTGAATCCGCCGAAGCGCGGGACCGCCGTGATCCTGTGCCCGCCGGAGGAGTATCACGATTTGGGCGCGCGGATGGCCGCGGACTTTTATTTCCTTTGCGGGTATGACGCGGTATTCGTCGGCAGTAATACCCCTTACACGGATTTCTATAACGCCGCCGACCTTATAAAACCCGACATCATCGCGATCGGTGTCAGTAATTTCTATAATCTGGTCATCACCAAGAAGATCATCACCGAGCTTCGGGAGCGTATCGGAGGCAAGGGTGTCATCGTCGTCGGCGGTAACGCGTTTAAAGACGCGCCGCATAATGTCGAGGTTGTCGGTGCAGACTATGCGGTCCAGACCTTCGAGGATATTCAGAAAATGGTCGAAGCGGCCGGTTCGGAGGTGACAAAATGAAGCTCAGCTATCAGATCGCGACGCGATTTTTGAAATCCGCCCTGACCCAGACCCTGATCATCATCTTGGGCATCGGGATCGGCGTCTCCGTTCAGATCTTTATCGGTTCGCTGATCCAGGGGCTCCAGAAGAGTCTGGTCAATACGACGATCGGTAACGCAGCGCACGTATCGGTGACCGATGACGACGACGGCTTTATCGAGGACTATGAGGCGGTTATCCGATCTGCCGTGGATGCCGACGACCGCATCGTCGCCGCCTCTCCGGTGCTCAACGCTTCCGTCCTGATCGAAAAGGACGGCGAGTCGCAGTCCCTCCTGATCCGCGGCTTTGACCTTCAAAAGGCGGAGGGGATCTACGAATTTTCGGAGTACCTCGACGAAGGCGCGATGCCAAAAGCGGACGGGGAGGTCCTGCTCGGCGTGATCGCCCGGGACAATTTTGAACTTTCCGTCGGCGATACGATCTCACTGATCACGCCCGATAAGCGCACAGTCGAGTGTACGGTCTCCGGGTTTTTCGATTATAAGGTCGCCGCGCCCAACGAGAGTTGGTGTATTACGACGCTTCCGACGGTGCAGGCGATTTTTGAGCTCGATGACGTCGCCAGCGCGATCGAATTTCAGGTCGATCAGGATCTTGTCTTTGAGGCCGACGCCGTCGCTAAAAATGTCTCGGCCGCCATCGCTTCCGGTTCCGATACCCTTGTTGTCGGCGAGTGGAAAGAAGCGAACGAGCAGTTATTGAGCGGGCTTCAAGGCCAGAGCATCTCGAGCATCATGATCCAGGTTTTTGTGATGATCTCCGTTGTCCTGGGCATTGCGAGCGTTCTGGCGATCACTGTCATGCAAAAGTCCCGTCAGATCGGAATTCTCAAAGCGATGGGCATCCGGAACGGTTCTTCCAGTCTGATTTTCCTGTTCCAGGGCCTGATCCTCGGGATCTTCGGAGCGATCGCCGGCGTTCTTCTGGGACTTGGGCTTTCCTTCGCGTTTACGACCTTTGCGCTCAATCCGGACGGGACCCCCGTTGTTCCGCTCTATATCGATCCGGCATTCATCGCCCTTTCCGCGGCGATCGCTGTCGTCGCGTGTGTCGTTGCATCTTTGATCCCTGCTCGAAAATCGTCCGTTTTAAACCCGATCGACATCATTCGCAATCAGTAGGAGGTGCCGCATGAGCAACATTTTGGAACTTAAAAACATCAATAAGATTTATGGCACGACGGTCAAGACCCAGGTGCTCTACGATATTAATCTCGGATTCAAAGAAGGCTCGTTCAACTCGATCATCGGCCAGTCCGGATCGGGCAAGTCGACCCTGATGAACATCATGGGCACGCTCGATACCCCGACCTCCGGCGATGTCGTCGTCGACGGCGTTATAACGAGCGGCATGAGGGCCTCCCAGCTTGCCTCGTATCGCAACCGGAGCATCGGATTTGTCTTTCAGTTCCACTATCTCCTGCCGGAATTCACTGCGCTCGAGAACGTCCTGATGCCCTATCGCATCGGCCATAAGACCGTTCCGAAGGAAACGACGGATCGCGCGAAGGAGCTGATGAAGCTCGTCGGGCTCGAAAAGGTGATGAACAACAATGCGACGCAGATGTCCGGCGGTCAACAACAACGCACGGCGATCGCCCGCGCGCTTTTGAATCAACCCAAGATGATCCTCGCCGACGAGCCGACCGGTAATCTGGACTCACTCTCAACCGGGACGATCTACGACCTTTTACGCGACATCAACGAACGATTCGGAACGACGTTCATCATCATCACGCACGATCGGAAAATCGCCGAAAAGGCAGATCGGATCATTGAGATCACAGACGGCCGAATCAATATGGATCTGATGAAAAATAATTGAAATAAGGGTCAATAGCGCGAAGAATACTCAAATTATCCCGACGCACACGGATTATTTTCGAGCGATCAACTGAAATCGCTCCAATCGGCAAACCAGAATACAGCGCTCCAAAAAATTGCGGCAAAAAACGGCAGAGAGAGGAACTGTCCCTGAACGGCCAACAGGATTATGCTGAGCGTATAGAGGATACGAAAAACCCAAACCGCCCATTTCTTCATTCTCAGGAGGTTGATGAAAAGAAAAATGCTCAGAAGAGAAAATACGAGCAGAACGATACCGATCACATTGTATATCAAACTGAGTTTGGAGCCTGATCCTATTATCAGTAAAACAACGGATAGCAAAGAATCAATCGCAGCGTATATGATCCCTATGATGGATATAACGAGTACCCAAGTTTTCGGTTTCGGACGATATACGTAATTTTTGGGGTTCTGCCGCGCGCGGTATTCGGGATCTTTAACCGAGTTGGTATGCCCGCAAGACGGGCAAGTCATGCCGGAATTGAAACGGAAGCCGCATTTGTTGCAAAGAACCTCCGGTTTGGGAGTCGCGCTCCGGTCGTTTCTGTTCGCGAGGGCAAGTCTTTGCGCGGCGGGATCAATGTTTGTATGTCCGCAAGAAGGACAGGTTTCTCCGGAGTCATAGCGCAGCCCGCACTTTCTGCAAGTCATTGAAGTTTTTGATCGATTGGCGGCATATGTTTGAGTTCTCCCGGAAACCTGCTCCGGGTCGATCTCCGAGTCGTTGTGACCGCAGGAAGGGCAAGTTTTTCCGGCGTTGAAACTAAATCCGCAATTCGGGCATTTCATTCGGTTACCTCACATTTTATTGCGTGATCCTCAGACTATAAATTAATTACCACAAATAGTAGCAAACTAAATGTCCGCGGTCAAGTTCACCGCGCAAAAAATGTAATTATTAACGGGTCGCGCCAAAAAGGGAAGAAAATATAGAAATATTTTACGTACATTGAGTGACGAATGCTCAAAAAAACGTTACAATATGCGCTATGGAACATGGAATGGAAAAATCGCAAAGTTTTTTGCGTTCATAGCGTAATTCATTACGACCATTGTGTGTATCGAAAACGTGGGGAGAACTCGATCAATGAGCGAATCAAAGGAACGGATGTCCGCACAAAACGCCGGCGGATCGGAGATGCAACCGGACGAGCCCATGACCGAGTGGCTCAGTCTTATCAAGCACTCGTGGATATGGTTTGCCGCGGCCGCGGTGCTTCTTATAGGGGGCTCCATTTACGCCGTGTACGCTTATGATCGAATCCCCGATCCGATTGTCGCACATTGGAATTTGGCAATGGATCCGGACCGATATGCGGTCAAAAGCCTCGTGCGTGTATTGGCAATCTCCGGCACGGGAATACTGATCGTACTGATTCTTTTCTTATTCTCATGGATCGTCCGTATAACGGTCGTTTCCGGCTACACGAAGCTCGGAGGATACGACCCGATTTTCGATCCCTCGAGAACATCCTCGACCGAGGAGTCTCAGGATCCGGGCGAGCGGGTCCGTATTCAGAAGCTTCTTTTTTATGAATACGTCCGTCATGCGATCGGTATGGAGTCACTTTTGATTTCTCTTATGTTTTGCGCGGTCCTTCTCCGGACAATGAACCCGAGCGCCATCCCGTCCGTCGGAATGGTCGTCGTCATTTACGGGGCGGCACTGCTGATGATCGCGATACCGATCATACTGATGTTGACCGCCGGCGTCGGCGGGCACAAACTGGACCCGTCGAGGTCCCGGCTCGTTTTCAGTTCATATGCGATCGGTCATGCGTTGATCGTCACGGCACTTTTCGCTTATCTTGTGACGATCTATCAGGTCGGGTGATCAAGCTGTAGGAGGATCGCTGTATGTCGGAAACGATGCATACGATCATGAATCGAATGAGTTATCGAGGGAATTATCTGGATCGACCCGTTCCCGCGGAGGATCTGAAGCGCATTATGGAGGCCGGTCTGGCCGCTCCTTCCGGTTGTAATAAGCAAACAGTTTCTTTGATCGCGGTGGATGATTCTGATCTGCTCAGGCGCCTTCACCAAGTGATCCGACCGCCGATCGGCGATACCGCTCCGGCGATGATCTGTGTGCTTACCCGTCGGATCGTTGCATACCGCGACCGTCTGTTCAATGTTCAGGATTACTCGGCCGCAATCATGAATATGCTCTTGGCCATTGAGGCGTTGGGCTATCGCAGTTGTTGGATCGAGGGTCATATAACGGACACGGACCGGATCGGCCGGCAGATGGCAGACATTCTCGGCGTGCCGGAAGAATTCGAACTGGTCTGCTTTTTGCCGGTCGGAATTGCCGCTGAGGAGCAGAATCGACCGAAGAAACGGTCGTTCGAGGAGCGGGCGTGGTTCAATTATTTTCTGAAGAATGAGTGAGATATTTGGGTCCTTTATTGTGACGAATCCCGGGATGTGATAGCATTGATCTCAGAGGACTTTGATAAAAATCCGCTCCGAATCGAGTCGCCATAACGCGAGGCAGTACACTTGAAGAGGAGCGCCTTTTCGGGCATTGCGCGAATCTTTAGTCCGGTGTTTATGAAAGCGAGGAAGCAATATGGAAGCGTTTTGGGCTTTCATGGCCGGAATTGGTTTGTTTCTGATCATCAAATATGGTATTGGCGGGTTTTTTATCCTGAACCAGAATGAGCGTGCGGTGAAGACCGTTTTCGGGAAGGCACAGAGGGTCGAGGGTAAGACGACGCTCGACGATCCGGTGTCCGAGGGCCTGAACGAGACGGAAAGGAAGCGTTATACGTACCCGCTCGTGCGCGTGATCAAGCCGGGCGGACCGTATTTCAAGATGCCGTGGGAGAAGGTCTACAAGGTGTCGGTCGCGACCGAGACCGTCAATATGGCCTATGATCCGGAGAATCCGAGAGCGAACCACAACAACAGGATATTGGACGCGGTCACGAAGGACCAGCTGAATATCGGGCTTTCCGGGCAGATTCGTTATCGCGTGGCGGATAATAACCTGTACGCGTACCTTTTCGGAGTCAAGAATCCGATTGCCTATGTGATGGGATATTTCGTGTCGGTTCTGCGCGAGCGGATCGCGAACTTTGAGGGCAAGGCGCTCGAGGCGGACGAGGGGGCTCCCGAGAGTGACATTGCGCTGACGGTACAGGGGATATCGATTAATGACCTTCGTAAGAATCTTCGGGATCTGAACGACCATATGGACAGGGAGTGCAGTGTCTCCGCCGCCCGTTACGGAACGGTTCTGGAGGCGTCGCTGATCACCGGTATAGACCCGCCGGAGGAGGTCGAATCCGCGCTTGCGGCGATTAATACCGCGCACAATCAGGTGTCCTCCGATATCAGCCTCGCTCAGGCATCCGCGGATCAGCGTATCGTTGAATCCAAGCGTGCGGTCGAGATCGAGACGCTGAAGGCACAGGGCGAGATCGAAACGCTCGAGAAGCTCTCGACCCAGCTTTTCGACTTAAAAAAACAGGGGGGAAAAGAGGCGCTTGATGTCTATGTTCGCAATGTGAAGTTGGCGCTTCTCAACCAGACGACCCGGATCGTAAGGAGGCAGAAGCAATGATAAACGAGATTTTTCGACTGATGATTGAATTTGACTCCGATCTGCTTTCCGATTACGGCATATATTTCCTGATCGGCTTCTTCGGGGCGTTTTTCGCGATCCCGATCTTCTTTTTTATTCTGCGTCTCTTTGGCGTCTATGTCATCGTGAAGGAGAAACAGGCACTGGTGTACACGCTGTTCGGGAACGTCGTCGGCGTTCTTTCCGAGCCGGGGATCAAGTTTCTCTGGAAAGAGTTCGGCCCGCGCGCGCTGATCATCAACACGATCGGACGTCGCTATGTCGTGGATTTGAGGCTTGACCAGGAGTACTTAAGGAGTCAGCCGGTTAACTCCGAGGAAGGCGCGCCGATGGGCGTCGGGATTTGGTACGAGATGTACATCAGCGATCCCGTTCAGTACCTGTTCCGGAACGCCGACCCGCGCGGTTCTCTTTCCGCCAACGTCGGAAGCGCGACGGTCCGGAGCCTTTCGAATCTGCCGCTCGAAAAGATGATGGCCGACCGCCACGCGATGAGCCGAATGGTTCGGGACGAGGTCTCGGACAAGTCGACGGATTGGGGTTATCTTTTGGGCTCCTGCTATATCCGCAAGGTTCATTTTCGTGATGCGGAGATGATCCGTCAGATCGAGAGCAAGGTCGTTAACCGCTTACGGCAGGTCACTTCCGCGATCAAGCAGGACGGTGCGAACCAGGTGAACGTCATCCGGAACGCCGCCGAGAAGAAGGCCGCGATCGACTTTGGTAAAGCTGCGGCGATCCGCCCCAAAATCGTCGGCGACGCGCTTCGGAAGATCGCCGCCGATCCGGATATCGCCACAGCGATGTTTGAGGTCATGGAGACCGATCGGATCCTTGAGAACAAAGTCCCGATCGAATGGATCCCGGAGGACGCGGATCTTTTGGCTCAGTTGACTGTCGCGGGAGGGAAGGTGTAAAAGAAATATTGATCCGGTCATTCTCCGGATCATGCCGGGGAGTTGCTCGGGTTTTCGATTCGAAGTCACGATGGAAACACCGTGACTTCTTTTTTATGAGGAATGCCACATCGGAACTGCGGCGGGATGATCAGGCTTATGGACACCGAAATTCTGCGGGACTATAATGTGTTAAGAGAAATTGACATATTGGGGATTCATGATTCCCGAATGCGAACACCCTCTGTTGCTTTTTGGGAATTGAAATCACGAGATTTTCGGCATATGATCCGCTTTTCGATAAAGGGGATCCGTGGGAGGTTATTGTATGAGAAAGAAATCGTTGAATCTGTTTTTATTGATTGTGTGCTCCTTGATGTTGCTTTCCGCCTGCGATCTGGATTTACTGAGAGAAACTACGGAGCCTGAGGAAACCGGGACGACCCGGGAGACCAGCGTGACCGAGGTGACGACGGAAGTTATTTCGACGACCGAAGCAACGACCGTTCCGACCGAGACTGAACCTCCGGTTAACGGAGCACCGGATTATCTGGACACTCTGCCGATCTCCGATTTTGCGATCCTTTATCTGGAGATGGAGTACGATGAGACTGATATCGTTACCGGGCTGGCTGTGTATGACGTGAACGGAGACGGTACGGACGATAGTATCCGGATCGATGTCAATGAATATGCCGGCACCACGACCGCCACAATCAACGGTGTGTCGGCGATTTGTATAACTGATTATTTTACTTCGGCATTTCTGATCGATATCGACCGGGGGGACGATTATATTGATCTTTTCGTCCAAGACAACGGACCGAGCGAGGACCCGGTCAGCCATATCTTTCGATATAACGGAACTCATGTTATTCATATCGGCGACATCCGCGGATCGCTTCGGAGCAGTCGTCAGGGGCAGATCATTTCCAGCGAAGGATACAGCTGGTATACCTATCCGGTCATGGTGTATTCATGGGTCGAGATCGTTAGCGGTTCGATCATATACCATAAGCTGGACAGCACTTCGTATAACGGTCAGACATTTGGTTTCCGACGTGAGATCGGCGACAATTACGGTACGTGGATGGAAGAGACCGCGATAATCCCGGCTTATGACGCATACCCGTACGGACCGGCTCCGACCAACATTATCGTCCCGGCCGGAACGGAATTCACCGTTCTCGATGTTTCCGACTTTGCGATCGGGACTTCGCCGAATTGGTACTCCATTCGTCTGGAAGACGGCAGAACCGGTGTCTTCTATTACATGAAGGGCGACTGATCCGTATCGACCGTGAAACGGTCCGCTGTTGGCGTGAATTAAATCATCCCGGATGAAAGGGCGATTGCTTTTGAGGAAGCGGTGACCCGCTTCCTCGTTCGCGAATCAAACGGTCCCGGAAGAAGAAGGTGTGCGGTCCCGGGTGCACCGGATCCATTGCCCGTTCCCGTTCGCGGAGCGAATGACATCATGGACGAATCGAACACCCATTAATCCGTCAAAGACAGACGGGTAGGTCGTTGCGGCTTCATCCGGCTCGGTTCCCGTACGACGCGCGGCGATCACTTCGGCCGCATCGGAATAGATGTTTGCGAATGCCTCGTGAAAACCCTCTGGGTGTCCCGCGACAATCCGGGATGCCCGTTTCGCCAGAGGCAGGATGCCGGGTCCGTTCGGAGTGCGGACCTCGGCGGGTCCGGCAAGCGGCTTGAAGTCGAGCCGCCCCGGAATCTCCTGATTCCACTCGATCGTGCCCGCGGTCCCGCTGACCCGGATCCTCAGACAGTTTTCGACACCTGCTGCCGCCTGTGTTACCCAGAAACAACCCCTTGCCCCGTTGTCAAAGCGAAGGAGCGCGCCCGCGAAGTCGTGCGTCTTGCGCCCCGGAACGATAGCTCCGATCTCCGCGCACAATTCGGAGACCTCCAGTCCGGAGATGTAGCGCACCAGGTGATGCGCATGCGTACCGATATCTCCCATCACCAGCGACGGACCGCCACGAACGGGATCATATCTCCACGGAAGGTTTCCGTCGGTCGGATCCGGGTCGTTCTCGTCCGCTTTTCCACCCTGAACGTATTCGATCTGGATCAGGCGAACGACACCGAGGGAGCCGTTCCGAACCATCTCCCGAGCCTGGCGCACCATAGGATACCCGGAATAGTTATGCGTGAGGCAAAAAACAAGCCCGGTCCGGTCAACCAGTTGATTTAACGATTCGGCGTCTTCCAGGGTATTGGTCATCGGCTTATCACAAATTACATCAAATCCCGCTTCCAGCGCGGCGGAAGCGTAGAGATAATGGCTGTCGTTCGGAGTCATGATCGATATCACCTCGGCTCCGTCCGGGCGGGCGGATTCGAGGCGGATCAGTTCCAGAGCGTCGGAATAGATCCGGTCGTCCGGAAGGCCGATTTGTCTTCCGTCATTCAAGGATTTTTCCGGACGGGAAGAGAGCGCGCCTGCGACGATATCAAAACGACCGTCCAGAACGGCGGCCTGCCGATGCATCGCGCCGATGAAAGAACCGGTTCCCCCGCCGATCACGGCGAGGCGAAGGCGGCGGCCGAGCTTCTCGAAAACGGGATTTCTGTTCATATTTCGCTCCGATCTCACTGGTGCGAAAGGGATCGCTCCGCTTTCGCCTATGGATAATTATGCCTTTATCATAGCTGAGTTTCGGGGAGAAAGGAAGAAGGGACCGGTTCGGTTTGAGATTGCGGAAAGAGTCGTTATTTGGCTCTTCACCTGTTTCCGTGAAACACAGAATAAGCGATATTCCGGCAACGAGATCAATGATGCGGAAAAAGCCCCGAGGAGAGAACCGTTTCGTCCGTAGTTTCATCTCTTCGACCGATATGTACCGATCGATCGTCTTCAATCGCGAATTTGTATGTATCAGAATGTGTTGCGAACACCCGGCAAGAAGAACTGCCACCGACCCGGCGCTCCGTCTCGAGACTTCCCGGGAGTATATGAATGATTCCGAGTATTTAT
>JAAYIQ010000055.1 GCA_012523365.1 Clostridiaceae bacterium | reverse complement strand
TATGATAAACTGGTGAAAAATATCCCGCTGAGGTGAATCATGGACGTATCCAAGCTGAAGGAATCCGAGTATAAGACCACGAAGATATCCATATCCTTTCTGAAGGCCAACACCGTCTCTCTGGTTTTTCCGCTTCCTTTGGTGATTATTTATATCGCGATCGCTTTCCTTGCGGAGAAGCTCCTTTCTCCCCGCCCGGAAATGTTCGGCAATGCCGCCCGTTACTTTTCGATGAACGGAGAATTGCCGTATTTACTCCTGTCGATGGCGATCTACATCGTCATCATGATCATTCTGATCGTACTTCACGAGCTGACGCATGCGTTTTTTTTCATGCGCGGCTGTGAAAACGGATGGAAAAGCATCAAATTCGGGGTCAAATCCCTGACCCCGTACTGTCACTGCAGGGAAGCAACGACCGTTTCGATCGCCCGGATGAGTTGTCTGGCGCCTCTTTTTACCGTGAGCCTGCCTCTTTCGATCCTCGCGATCGCGACCGGCTTTCCACTCCTTCATTTGCTGGCCGTCGTGATGATCTTTTCGTCCGGCGGTGATCTGTGGATCATTTGGAAGCTCCGCCCTTTTAACGGAAAGACCGATTTGGCATTGGATATGGAAGAAGAGATCGGAATGATCGTCTATGAACCGATCCCGAACGTCTCTCTTTCTGATATTTCTTCGGAGGAAAAAGCATGAGAAAACACGATTCAGGGCCGTCACGACGCCCGACTCATCACGCATCCGGATCCGATTCCGGATCTGCGAGGCATGCCGGTATCAAGCGTGTCTCGGGAAACAAGATGACGCGGGGCGACTCGAGTTCCCGGTCCGGCAATACGAGTCGGGGCGGCCCGGGACGAAGGGGTTCGCTGATCTTCCTTCTGATCCCGCTGGTCATCCTCATCGCCGGCGCGGCGGTTTTCACGCGTTTCTACCGTCAGTATAAGAGCAATACATTTGTGGAGCAAAGCTACGTGGATTCGTGGGATCAGCTGACGGATCCGAACATCCCCGCCCTGACCGACTCTTCGGGCTCCGCCGTCACGCCGCCGCCGGAGGCGACGCCGCTCCCGACCCCCACGGACATCCCTCTTGAGCCGCCGAATCTCAACGACGTCGATATCAAGAACGACCCGATTATTCGAAAAGAACCGATCGACCCCGATATTGAAAATATCCTGGTGATCGGGATCGACGGAGCGGACATCGATAACGAGGGGCATCGTTCGGATACGATGCTGATCGTGAGCATTAACCGTAAGACCAGGGAAGCGCGCCTGGTGTCGGTCATGCGCGACATCTGGACCTATTTCCCGAACCGGCACTCCTGGAACAAGATCAACGCCTCTTACGCATTCGGAGGCCCCGGCCAGACGGTCAACATCCTGAACGAGGGCTTCGGGCTCGACATTCAGGAATATATCGTCATGGACTTTTCCGGATACAAGGAAGTCATAGACATTCTCGGCGGCGTGACGATCAAGCTCAGCGCCGACGAAGCCGGGAAGGTGCCCGGGATCAGCGGAGCCGGCACATATACACTGACCGGTGAGCAGGCGCTGGCGTACTCGCGGATCCGCAAGATCGATTCGGATTTTGTGCGGGTGCAAAGACAACGCAATGTCTTGCTGGCGCTTTTCAAGGAGATGCGGGAGAAAGACCCCGTCACCCAGTATAACCTTGCGGTCGACGCGCTGGAATTCATGCGCTCGAACATTCCCGCGACGGATATCACGGGACGCTTCCTGAGCCTTGCGGTACAAATCGACTCGTCAATGGACCAGATGACGATCCCGGGCAAGGGGATGTATAAGGTCCATGACGGGGCAACATGGTATATGTCCATCAAATGGGAGGAGCAGACCGAAGCGCTTCACGAGTTCCTTTACGGCGGTTAGCCGGCGGGAGATGCCCGGAAACGGCTCTGTTCGGGCCTGTGTCTCTCTGGGAGGGATCAAACATGATTTATGACGTCGCCGTGATCGGAGGCGGTATAACCGGCGCTTCCGTCGCTCACGCGCTGTCGCGCTATGATGTTTCCGTCGTCCTGCTCGAAAAGGAGTCCGATGTCGCCTTGGGCGCGACCCGCGCCAACAGCGGCATCGTACACGCGGGCTATGATCCGGCGTCCGATACATTGATGGCGACCCTGAACGTTCGGGGCAACGCGATGATGCCCGGCCTGTGCCTTGATCTCGACGTGCTTTTCGATCCGTGCGGGTCGCTGGTCGTCGCCGTCGGTCCGGATGAAGACGCGACGGTGCGTTCCCTTCTGGAGCGGGGCCGCAGAAACGGCGTTCCGGGACTGGAAGTCATTGATCGGGAACGCCTGCTTTCCATGGAACCGAATTTGACGACGGAGGCTTCAAGCGCGCTTTGGGCACCGTCGGCTGGGATCGTCAATCCCTGGGATCTGTGCATTGCGATGTGCGGTGTATTTGTGCGCGCCGGCGGCACGGTCCTCCTGAACAGCGAGGTGACGGCGACGGAACGCGCGGAGGACGTTTGGCTCCTTCATACCGCATCTTCCGTCATCCGCGCCCGCCGCATCGTCAACGCCGCCGGACTCTATTCGGACGAGGTCCACGCGCTGACCACGCCTGCCGATTTCTCGATCCGCCCTGCCCGGGGACAGTATTTCCTGCTTGACAAGAGCCAGGGGAGCGCGGTGCGAAGTGTTATTTTCAGTTGTCCGTCCGCGGACACGAAGGGGGTCCTGATCGCCCGAACGGTCCACGGCAACCTATTGGTCGGGCCGACCAAGGAGCCGATCGACGATAAAGAAGACACGGCGACGACCGCCGGGGGACTTCGGGAGATCCGCGAAAAAGCGCTCCGAATGGTCGATTCAATCCAATTTAGGGAGAACATCGCCAATTTTTCCGGGATCCGGGCCAATCCGGACCGGGACGACTTTATCATCCGCAAAGTCGGCAGCATCCCCGATTATTATGAGGCGGCCGGCATCAAATCCCCCGGACTGGCCTCCGCGCCCGCGATCGGACAATATGTCCTTGAACTCTTGCGCGAAGGCGGTCTGGAACTCCGTGACAAGAAAGAATTCTCCGGGGATCCCGGGTTTCTGACCCGCAGGATTGTCCGTTTCAACCGAATGAGCGACGAAGAGCGCGCGGCGCTGATCGCAAGAGATCCTCGTTACGGCCGCATCGTCTGCCGTTGCGAGACGGTAACGGAAGGCGAAGTGCTCGACGCGATCCGTTCTCCTCTGCCCGCCCGAACGATCGATGCGGTCAAGCGCCGGACAGCAGCCGGGCTCGGTCGATGCCAGGGCGGCTTTTGCGGTCCCCGGATCGCCTCATTGCTCGCGGAGGAACTCCGCGTGCCGCCGACCGGGATCCTCAAGGACCGCGCCGGCTCCTACGTATTCACCGGTCCGACGAAGGATCCCTTTGACCCGGAAGGATCGGCGCATACCGCCGAATCCGTTACTGCCGATCCCGGCACCGTCGAGGCCGCAAAGGACGATCCCGTCGTCCCGATTTTCGAAAAGGAGGCGCCCGATGCGCGTTGATCTGGTCATTATCGGAGCGGGACCGGCGGGCCTTGCCGCGGCCGTCGAAGCACATCGTGAGGGCATTTCCGACATCCTCCTGATCGAGCGCGACCGGGAGACCGGCGGCATCCTCAATCAATGCATTCATAACGGCTTCGGCATTCACATCTATAAGGAAGAGCTGACCGGCCCCGAATACGCCGCTCGTGCGTTCGATGAACTGTTCGGCACATCGGTCGTCGTCAAGACGGATACCATGGTGCTGTCCGTCACTCCGTACCCGGGAGCGGATCACGATCGGCAAACCGAATCGACGGGCGACGCCCGCGTCATGGAACGGACCGCTCCGACGGGTCCGGACACTTCGACCGGCACCCCTCCCGCGCACCGTGTCGTCGCCATGAACCGGACCGACGGTATCCTCACGATCGATTGCGGCGCGGTCATCCTGGCGATGGGCTGTCGCGAACGTACGCGCGGCGCGATCTCGATCCCCGGCAGTCGACCCGCGGGCGTCCTGACGGCGGGCGCCGCACAGCGGTATGTCAATATCGAGGGCTGTATGGTCGGCAAGCGGGTCGTCCTTCTCGGCTCCGGCGACATCGGGCTGATCATGGCACGGAGAATGACCCTCGAGGGCGCGCGGGTGCTTGCCTGTGTCGAGCTGATGCCCTTTTCGGGCGGGCTCAACCGGAATATCGTCCAATGCCTTCAGGATTATGACATCCCGCTGATGTTGTCGCATACGGTGACCGATATCCGAGGTCGCAAACGTCTGGAAGCGGTTACGATTTCAAGGGTCGACGAAGCTCTTCGGCCGATCCCCGGCACGGAGACCGGGATCGAATGCGACACCCTGCTTCTGTCGGTCGGTCTGATCCCGGAGAATGAGCTGTCCAAGGGTGCCGGCGTCGAATTGGATCCGCGCACCGGCGGCCCGCTCGTACGGAACGACACGCTCACCTCGGTCCCGGGGATCTTTGCCTGCGGGAACGTTCTTCATGTTCATGACCTCGTCGACAACGTGACCCTGGAGGCTCGAAAAGCCGGCCGCGCGGCGGCCCGCTTCCTCCGCGAGACCGCCGTCCGGGAAGAAAATAAGACCATTCTCCCCCCGACCGCGAGCTCTTCCGGAACCGTTCTCTCCCTGACCGCCGGCGAAGATATCGGATACACGGTTCCGCAAGCCTTTGTGACCCCGCTTCCGGATAAGACCGCGGACATTTATTTCCGGGTACGCAAAATCCTTCGCGATTACGAGATCCTCTTATGTGATGAGGCGGGAAATGTCCTCCGACGGGCGGTTCGCGACTACATGGCGCCCGGGGAGATGGAGAAAATCGTCGTTCCCGCGTCTTTATTGGACGGACTGTCGACGCAAACACTCACGCTGACACTCCGATCCCGGGAGGAGGCCGCACATGATTGAGCTGACCTGCATCCTGTGCCCCAAAGGTTGCCGCCTCCGCGTCGATGAGAACGACGGGTACAAAGTGATCGGCAACGCTTGCCCGCGCGGCGCGGATTACGGTCGAGAGGAAGCGCTCGATCCGAAGCGCACGATCACCTCTACCGTCCGGATCCTTTTCGAAAAACAATCGACCGGCACGGGCGGCGCAAAC
>JAAYIQ010000054.1 GCA_012523365.1 Clostridiaceae bacterium | reverse complement strand
TCCGAAGCGAAACGTCGTCAATGAATGATCCGACTTCACGTTTGACGTAATGGCACCCGCTCCCATATGCGCCTTGTAGCCGAGAATCGAATCACCGACATAATTATAGTGCGGTACCTGAACGCCATCAAAGAGAATGACGTTTTTGAGTTCGGTTGAGTTTCCGACTACAGCATTTCTGCCGACGACCGCACTTCCGCGAATAAAAGCGCAGTGCCTGATTTCGGCACCGTGGTCGATGATGCAGGGTCCGGCTATATATGCGCTGTCAAAAACCTTCGCAGTTCTCGATATCCAAACATCTTCCCCTACTTGCTCATACTCATCCGCACTCAGAGTCGGCCCGATTTTGCGAATAAAGTCGGATATTTCCGGAAGCACCTCCCATACCAGGCTGCGGCCACGAAACAGTTCAGCCGTAATTGTTTTGTCCAGATCGAGCAGATCCGTTATTTGAATTCCGATCACCATATAAAATCCTCCGATTATTCAGATACCGTATATTTTATCAATTTCCGGGCTTCGTGTCTTTATCGAATTTTCCGATACTAACTTTTGTGTTTCGTGTATATTTATTATATTACGAAGTTTTACTTATGAAGGAGGCTTTTTATGGATATCGGGAAATTCTGTATTCGCAACGGAAAAAACTTTCAACTCGATTCCGTCGCTTGCAACGATTCCCTTGATTACTCAAAGAAGGACCGGCCGAAGGTCGAGAAAATGCTTTTCGATAACACACTCAAGTCTGCAGAGCTTCAGGATCGGCTTTTCGCCGAGAACAAACACAGCCTTCTGATGATCCTTCAGGCAACAGATGCCGCGGGTAAGGATGGTACGATCAAGCATGTAACAAGCGGATTGAATCCGAGAGGTTGTCATGTCCGGAGTTTCAAGGCACCCTCATCCGAAGAACTGGACCACGACTATCTCTGGCGCGTCAACCGTCAGTTGCCGGAAAGAGGTACGATCGGTATTTTCAACCGTTCCCACTACGAAGAGGTCTTGGTCGCAAAGGTACATGATCTTCCTTCCGGACAGCAACTGCCCGACGAATCGTTGAAGGAAGGTTTCTGGGAGAGAAGGTACAGACAGATTCGGGATTATGAGCGTTATCTTCACGAAAACGGTGTTGTCATTCTTAAGATCTATCTGCATCTTTCGAAGGAAGAGCAAAAGAAACGAATCATGAAAAGAATCGATGATCCCGCCAAAAACTGGAAATTCAGTGCGGGAGATCTGGACGAGCGTAAACACTGGGACGCCTATCAGAAAGCGTTTGAGAGTATGATTCAGAATACGGCGACCGATTTCGCGCCGTGGTACGTGGTTCCCGCCGATCGCAAATGGTTCGCGCGGACTCTGGTCAGCGAGATTCTCCTGCAAACTCTGGAGGATATTAACCCTGAATACCCTTCCCTTCCCGAGGATCAAACGAAGCTGCTCTCGCACTATCGTGAAATGCTGGAAGCGGATTAATCGAATCACATCGGCCGGGAAACGAGCGTCACGGGAGTTATTCGACCGTGACGCTTTTTGCGAGATTTCTCGGTTTATCGACATCACAGCCTTTATTGACTGCCATGTAATAAGCGAAAAGTTGGCAAGGCGTTACCGCAAGCATCGGCGCCAGAATGGGGTCGATCGGCGGAATCGTAAAGGCTTCATCACACGAACGAATGGCATTTTCTTTATCCTGCGAAGTTATACCCAAAACAACGGCACCCCTGGCCTTGACTTCGGAGATATTCGAGATCATTTTCTCCAGCAACCGATCTTGGGTCAGGGAACAAACCACAAGTGTGCCTTTCTCAATCAAAGCAATGGTCCCGTGTTTCAATTCTCCGCCGGGATATGCTTCAGAATGAATATAGGAAATTTCTTTCAGTTTCAGCGATGCTTCCATTGAAAGGAAGTAATCCAATCCGCGACCGATAAAGAAGATGCTTTTAGCGTTAAAATGCTCCGAAGCGAATCGTTGGATCTCGGATTGTTTTTCGAGCATTAGCGAAATCTTTTCCGGAACGAGGATCAATTCATCAAGGTAATGTTCATATTCGGCCTGATCAATTCTACCGATGATCCTCGCCATTTCAAAAGCCATTAAATATATACAAGACAGTTGAGTCAGATACGCCTTGGTTGACGCAACTGAAATCTCCGGGCCTGCCGCCGTGTAAAGCACATAATCCGATTCGCGTGCAATTGAACTGCCGACCACGTTAACAATGGAAATGGTAAGCGCTCCGCGGCGTTTGGCCTCACGCATTGCCGCCAATGTATCCAGTGTTTCTCCGGATTGACTGATGATAATGACGATGGAGTTCTCATCGATAATGGGGTCCTTATATCGAAACTCGGACGCAACATCCACTTCAACGGGAATCCGGCAAACTTTCTCAATAATGTTCTTACCGACACAACCGGCGTGATAAGCCGTTCCGCATGCAACGAAATGAATTCTGGAAGCTTTGAGAATGCGATCACGATTCAAAGGAAATCCGTCCAATACGATTCGGTTGGAACGAATTCGGGAAGAAATCGTCGCTTTGACGGCAGACGGCTCCTCGAAAATCTCCTTCATCATGAAGTGTTCAAATCCGCCTTTTTCGGCCGCCTCAGCATCCCAGTCCACGCGAAAAGTATCTCGTTCGACCTTCTGTCCGTGTACGGTGAAGAGTTCAACGGAGTCCCGGCGCACCACTGCGATTTCATTATCCTCTACGATCAGTACATTACGTGTATACTCAATAACCGCGGGAATATCCGAAGCAATATAGTTCGCTCCTTCTCCGTAACCGATTATGAGCGGATTATCTTTCTTCGCCGCGATCAAGAGATCCGGGTGTTCCGTGCAAAGAACGACCAAGGCGTAGGAGCCTTCAATTTCCATCAATGCAGCCTGCACGGCACTGAATAAGTCCGCATTGCAATTTGTGAGGTAATGATACTCGATCAAATGTGCCGCCACCTCGGAATCGGTTTCCGAGAGAAAACGAACACCCTTTTCGATTAAAAATCCGCGAAGTTCGGTATAATTTTCGATAATGCCGTTATGAATGACACATACGTGTCGCCGATCCGACAGGTGAGGGTGAGCATTCTCGTCGCTCGGTGCGCCGTGAGTCGCCCAACGTGTGTGCCCCATCCCGAGACAAATTTTCTTCTCCTGCTCATGCCCGAAATCGGTATTGTAACCGAGTTCCTTCAGAGAATTCTCGAGGACCTCAATTCGACCCTTTTTCTTGATTAACCGGATTCGATCATCTTCCAGAAAAGTCACACCGGAAGAATCGTATCCGCGATACTCTAACTTCTTCAGTCCTTTTATCAATATCGGGAGAGCGTCCCGATCACCGACATAACCGACAATCCCACACATAAAGCCTCCGTTTTCGGATCAAGGCCCGCAAGGATCGGGTGCAATCAAACGTTTGCACCGATAAAGCTTTTCTTCCTTGAAAACTTTATACGATGAAGTTCTTCTGAATAATTGCCACCAGATCTCTGGCCATTTGAGAAATCTCTTCCTCATTCTCGCCCTCGATCATCACGCGTATGATCGGCTCGGTTCCGGATGCTCGAACGAGTATTCGGCCCTTACCGTCCAGTTGTTTCTCATATTTATCAATAGCAGATTGAAGTATATCAAATTCCATCGCCTTTGCCTTGTCTTCATTCTTCACCTTCGCAGACAAGAGGACCTGAGGCAAAATGCGAATAATTCGTGTAGCATAAGATAATCGTCGTCCATTGCGAAAAAGAGCACGAAGCAAAGCAAGAGCCGTCAAAATGCCGTCACCCGTCGTTGCGTGATCAAGCAAAATCACATGTCCGGATTGCTCGCCTCCGATGTTGAATCCCTTTTCAATCATCTTCTCGAGGACATAGCGGTCTCCGACCTTTGTCTTCTCCAAAAATATACCGTTCTCTTTAGCCATGATGTCCAAACCAAGATTACTCATTACGGTGACGACGATTGTATCGTTCTTCAGTTCGCCGCATTCCTTCATGTCCATCGCGATAATGGACATAATCGCATCCCCGTCCACGAGGTTCCCGAGATCGTCAATTGCAAGGAAACGGTCCGCATCACCGTCAAACGCCAGCCCGATATCACACTTCTCGGATACCACGAGCTGAGATAAATATTCCAGATGCGTCGATCCGCAGTTCTTATTAATGTTAAGCCCGTTCGGTTGATTCCCGATCGAGATCACTGTGGCTCCCAAATCCTCGAAAAGCGCCGGAGCGATCATACTTGCGGCACCGTTGGCGCAATCGATCGCGATTCTCATCCCGGACAGGTCGACACTCATCCTGCGTTTCAGGTGTTCAACATATTGACGCCCCGATTCCGGTCGTCTGATCGCTGTCCCGATTTCTTCACCGATCGGCCGACTTTGCGAATATATGTCGTATTCATTCACGGTTCTCTCGATCTCATCTTCGATTTCGTCGGAAAGTTTAAATCCGTTTCCCGAAAAAAACTTGATTCCGTTATATTCGAAGGAATTATGAGAAGCGGAAATCATTACGCCGGCGTCATATTTATATTTGCTGGTCAAATATGCGATACCCGGCGTCGGAAGCACACCGCAAAGCACCGCATCCGCACCTGCCGAACATATTCCGGCAACAAGCGAAGCTTCAAGCATTTGACAGGATATTCGCGTATCCATACCGATGAGGATCGTTGGTTTCATATCTGTGTTGACCGCAAGCACCTTTGCTCCGGCATACCCAAGACGATACGCTAAGTCCGGTGTTAATTCACGATTTGCAATTCCGCGTACCCCGTCTGTCCCAAACAATCGTCCCATCTGTTTCTGCCTCCTTGGCGCTAATCTCCGGATTGATAAGCATTAACCGCGATCGTTTCCGGGTTTTGTGATTTCACGCGGTAGTATACATTTTTTTCGGAATTAATTGCAATACGTAAAGTGTACAAACCTTCACTTTGTACCGGCGAATAATCGATATAAGCACCGATGTCCGTGTCGCTTAACTCGTCCATGACGCTCTTACGCCCGACCAGAATGATACTCACGTTCTCAATTGTGTACTCGGTTTTCAAGTCATTGTTCGCGAGTGTTTCTTCCGAAAGGAATTGAAGCGGAACCGTAATTTGCTTCTCGATGACCGGGTTGTTGTTGATCTGGATATACATCCACAGGCTGAGAGAAATCACGAAAGATGCCAATATGTACATGATTTTCCGGGAAATTTTGCCGTTGATTCGAAGCTCGTCACGTTTTGCGGTAACCGGAGGTTCAGTCGATGACGAGGCAGAAACCGGAGAACCGGTCTTCTGAGACTTATCCGTCGGACATGTCGCGCTGACAGCCGAAACCGCTACAATTTCGCCGTCTACAAAATCGGATTGCTTGCTTCGGATGATTTCTTCCATCTCTTCGGAAGGCTTTTGAGTGCTGACAATACTCGGCTTCGCAAATGGATTGACCACCCTTCGCCCTTTCCTTTTGGATCGGCCGGGAGCCTGAGCAATCCCGAATATATAAAGGAGATTCTTCTTCAGCTCATCTCCTCCTCGCATTTCATAAAGACACCCGTCCATCGCAAGAGAAATTTTGCCGCGTTCTTCCGACACAGCCACAGAGATCGCGTCGCCCATTTCACTGGCTCCGACCGCAGCGCGGTGGCGTGTACCGAAACTTACCTTCGTGTGAACGGATTCGGATAACGGAACATGACAACGGGCAGCTGATATTCTGTTGTTCCGAATTAAAACCGCTCCGTCATGCAATGGTGAACCTTTGAAAAAAATCGATAGCAACATATCCTTCGTGACGGAGGAGTCCAATGATACCACATTCTCCTGCTCAAGAAGTTCGCTTAGTTTAGAGTTTCTTTCAATAATGATCAAAGCTCCGGTATAGGATTTCGACATCTCAGAGCATGCGCGGACCACATGATCGATCATCGCCGCAACATCTCCCGCACCTTCCTGATATTCGGGTGAAAGCGCGTTCGAAAATGTCGAAAACGATCTCAGTCCGACCGTTTCCAAAGCCTTTCTCAGCTCCGGCTGAAAGATTACGACGAAAGCAATCGCCACAACATAGAGAATATTATCAAAAATGAAGCCGACCATTTCCAGCCCGAGAATACTGCAGATCATCGTAAATAAAATAATCAGAAATAATCCCTGCAGAAGTTGCCAGGCACGGGTTTGACGAAGAAGCTTCAATAACTGATAGACGACAAAAGTGATAAGGATAATGTCGAAAACATATCGGACAATTTCGACGGGCCCCCCGAAAAAAAGGTACCCACTGTCAAGACCGGTAAAAATCTCCCGGACAAAATTGACAACCTGCTCGATCAATCCCTTGTTCAAACGCAAACCTCCGACTTATCGCAAATAATTATAACATATAAGCAATAAGGCTTAACGATCTTCTCTGAAATATGCATGCCCGATTTCAGCGGGTCCTCCCCACGCCTTTTTTCGCGCCGATGTAATCACCAAAACGATGATCGTAAGAATATAGGGAAACATAGACATAATAAATTGGTTGAATATCGGCATTTTTGCGAGTGTAGTATTCAATTGAACAGAATATCCCAGAATAGAAAGTGCCCCGAACACGAAGGAACCGAAAATTGCCTTGATCGGGTGCCAACGAACGAAAATTACCAAGGCGACTACAAGCCATCCCTGACCGGCCGTAATCGTATCCGTCCATGAACCTTGCTGAACTAAAGGCAAATATAACCCTCCCAAACCACAGAGCATTCCTCCGATGACAATATACATGTACTTGATTCTGGTCACCTTGATCCCGGAAGCGTCGGCCGCGGCAGCATTTTCCCCGGTCAAGCGAAGCGCCAGTCCTTCCCGGGATCTGAAGAGAAATATCGTCATGACGATTGCCAGAAGGATCGTTAAGTAAACATACAAATCGTGAGATAAAAACGCCCGGTCGATATAGGCGATCAATTCATTCGCGGGATTCTTTATATGAAAAGGTTGATACTCGAAATATGCCTGAATCGATACCGGGGTCGATGTGCCGGCAACCTTACTGCCGACGGCATTCGCCAGCCCCATTCCAAACATGGTCAGTGCCAGTCCGGTCACGTTCTGATTCACTCGAAGAGTCACGGTCAGAAAACCATACATGAAGGCACCCATCCCGGATCCGAGGCAAGCTGCGATCAGTGCAAGCGGCAGGGACTCTGTCGTGACCGCAGCATAATAACCAATCGCACCGCCCAGAAGCATCATTCCCTCAACTCCGAGATTCAGGTGTCCTGCCCGCTCAGTAAGAAGTTCGCCGAGTGTTCCCAACAGAAGGATCACAGAGAATGATATCGCGGAGGCAATAAATTGTGGTTGTGTCAGTATTGATAGCATTTACCGAACCTCGGCTTTCTCGTCACGGACCGCGCAATCATCAGTCAAATCCGATTCTGCGGACCGGGTCGCGGAAACATCAGATACATTCGGATCATCACAATGATTTTTCATTTGACTGTGTAACCGTTTATTCTTTCCGATGACCGAAGTCATAACCAGACGGTATCGAAGGAAGAATTCGGATCCGAGAAAGGACATCAGGATCAAACCTTTAACAATATCGGCTACCGCAGCAGGTACGCCCAAGCGAAGTTGCATAGTCTGCGCCCCCTGCTCCAGACCCGCGACAAGAAAGGATACGACCAGAATAAACGGCGCGGAGAGATTGGCAAGCCACGCGATCACAATCGCGGTAAAACCGGCACCTCCCGTCAAATTATCAGTCAGAGTCATCGTTTCACCGGCAAGCTTCACCGCGCCGGCCAACCCGATGATCCCGCCCGAAAGCAGGACGCCACCCAACATGATTCTTTTCACATTCATACCGGCATAATTCGCAGTCGGCTCACTCTCCCCGACCACCCGAATCTCATATCCCGGTTTTGTTCGTTTGATAAGAATATAAACAAGAAACGCAAGAATCAGCGGAACGATTATGCCGACACTGATTCCGAAAACATTCGGCAGAACGGCTTGCTGTTGTATCATCTTGATTCCCGGAAAATTAAACTTAGCGGGATCCCGGTCCCGCCACAAGTCATGATACAAATACTTAACCAAATACAGCGCCACATAGTTCATCATCAGGGTAAAAAGCGTCTCGTTCGTTCTCAGTTGGATCCGAAATATGCCGGGAATCAGTGCCCAGAACGCACCTCCGATAATTCCGGCAATGAGCATAGATGGTATCAAGATCCACCCCGGGATGTTCGGACCGGCTATAAGGGAAACAAACATTGCCGCTGTTCCGCCCATCAGAAGTTGCCCTTCGCCGCCGATGTTCCAAAATTTCATTCGAAAAGCGATCGACAAGCCCAATGCGGTCGTTGCCAAAGGGATCGCGAACTTAATTGTATTGCGTAATCCGCCCAATGAGCCGAATGCACCGTCAAACAGAGCCGCGATTGAGGCGATCGGATTATAACCGAGGAGGAGAATCAATAGCATCGAAAGAATAATCCCGACGGCAAATCCGAAAGACCTGAAAATCAGGGAATCGGAGATGGATGACTTGTCGCGTTTAGTTATTCGAAACATAATCCACCCCCCTTTTCAAAACTTCCAGTTTCGTTCCGGACATCATCTGTCCGACTTCTATTTTGTTTGTGTTTTTCGTATCGACGATACCCATGTTGACTCCCTGACAAAGTACCATAACGCGATCACACAGCGCCAATAAAACATCGAGATCCTCTCCGATATAAAGAACGGATACCTTCTTTTCCTTTTGTTCATTCAGAAGCCGATAGATAGTATGTGATGATTGGATATCCAACCCCCGGACCGCATACGCCGCGATCATCAATTTCGGCTTCAAGTGGATTTCTCTGCCGAGGATGACCTTCTGAATATTCCCGCCGGAAAGAAGACGAACCGGATGAGTAACGCTCGGAGTCACGATATCCAATTCTTCAATAATTTGAGATGACTTTTCACGTGCCTTCTCGGAATGAACGAAAATACCTTTCTGGAAGGAGTACTCCTTTAAAAGGATATTCTCTACCATGCCCATTGAAGCAACCAGCCCCATTCCCAATCGATCCTCGGGAACAAAACACATTGAGACTCCCTTTGCCGATATTTTCCTTGGAGACAATCCCGTAATAATTTCTCCGTCCACCAAAATATCGCCGGATGTTGGCCGAATGATTCCGGCAATCACCTCGCATAATTCCTTTTGACCTCCGCCCGCAAGACCGGCGACTCCCAGTATTTCACCGTAACAAGTCGAAAATGATAAATCGGATAATTTCGTTACACCCTTTTCATCCCGGTACGAAAGTCCTTCCACGCGCAGACATTCCAGACGCTCGGGATCCGGCTCCGGACGCTCGATTTGAAGATCGATCTTAAATCCGACCATTTTCTCAACAAGATCATACGTGTCGACTTCGGATACCACCAAAGTATCGACACTTCTTCCTTTACGCAAAACCGTCACACGATCACATAGTTCCATGATTTCACCGAGTTTATGGCTGATGAAAACAATGGAACATCCATCGTCCCGCATCTTGCGCAGAACACCGAACAGACGTTTCGTTTCTTGCGGAGTTAAAACGGCGGTCGGCTCATCAAGAACCAAAATTCTGGCTCCGCGAATCAAGACCTTGATGATTTCCACCGATTGTTTCTCGCTGACGGACAATTGCGATGCCGGCTTATCCGGATCAAAATCAATGTGAAAACGCTCGGAATATCCGCGAATCAGATCGCTCATTCGGTTATTGCGGTCACGCCGACGTCTGATCGAAGAATCATCCCGATCCGTAAGCGAGGAAATAACATCATGTTCGTTAACGTCATTCCCGCTCTTGATCGCGCGACGAACCTGAGCTTCGCTTAATCCGGCCATAATATTCTCGGTAGCAGTCAGAGAATCCGCAAGTTTGAAATGTTGATAAACCATTCCGATCCCGCAACGAATCGCATCGCCGGGAAAATGGAAAACCCTTTGCTTCCCGAACACCTCGATGGTCCCGCAGTCCGCGCGATAAATTCCTGAGAGAATATTCATCAATGTGCTTTTTCCGGATCCGTTCTCACCCAGAAGCGCGTGGATTTCGCCCTGTCGAACGTCGAAATCAATCATCTCATTGGCACACACAGAACCAAAGGTCTTTGAGATCCCCCTCATCGAAAAGGCCAATGTTTCGGTTTGTTCATTCGAACGAGTCATCGGTTATCGCTCCGATCCTAAGATGATAATCCACGGCATCCGGAGCAATGCTCCGGATGCCGTGGAATAATTTCGGACGATGTCTTTACGAAGGAAGTTCGCCGATAACTCCCTTAACAAACCAATCCATGCTCATCTGTTCTTCATACGTCATGCTGGTGCCTTCAGAAACCCTGAGATCACCGGCTTGATCGTATATCGGTCCGGCAAAGACGAAAGCATTCCCTTGCTCCGTAACGCTCGGCTTGGCGGCCTCGACCGCGGCTTTCGCCTCGTCACTGACAAGCGAAGAAAGATTGTCAAGCTTCGCAACGCCTTCCTTCATGCCTCCCCAGTAGTTCTCCACCTTCCATTGCCCGTCGAGAACCTGCCCGATCTTATACGAATAATAAACACCCCAGTCCCAAAGAGGAGCGGTTAAATAGGCATTCGGTGCCCCGGCATATGTAAGGTCATAACCGATCGCGTATTTACCGGCGGCTTCCGCTGCCTCAATCGCATTCGGCGAATCCTGATGCTGTGCCATGACATCCACATCGTTTGCAAGCAGTGCCTCGGCGGCGGCCTTTTCTTCGTTCGGTCCGAACCAGGTGTTGGTCCAGACAACCTGAACCGTCACATCGGGATTGACCGACAGAGCTCCCAGCGTATACGCATTAATACCGCGAATTACTTCGGGGATCGGGAATGCGGCAACATAACCGAGTTTGTTATTCTTTGTCATCAGTCCGGCAACGATTCCGGAGAGGTACCGAGCGGTCTCGATCTGTCCGAAATATGCATCCATATTCGTATCATTCATTTCGTAACCGGAACAGTGGCAGAACTTGACATTCGGATATTTTGCGGCGGCTGCGACAGTCGGATCCATATAGCCGTAACTCGTTGTGAAAATCAGCTTACAGCCTTCGTTCACAAGATTATCGATCGCGTTATTGGTTGCGGTAACATCCGCATCGTCGATATTTGCGACCGGCTTGATCTCGATTTTATCTCCATATTTAGCAACAGCAGCAGCGATACCCTCGGCATGCGCCTGAGAATAACCGCCGTCGTCCTCCGGCGAGATGTAGATGACGCCGACCTTGAGAACATCGTCCTTTTTCTCTCCGCAACCTGCCATTGCCGCCATTCCGGCAATCATCAGGATGGCCAGGAAAATACTCAAAACTTTCTTCATAAACTTTCCTCCTCATTTCTTGAAGTCGTCTTCGTCCTTAAAGGAGATTTGATTCTCCTTCTCTGACATTTCATTGATTATGGCCAGGGAATGAACCCGAATGCCCATACTGCGGATCAAGTCGCCGCCCTCCTGAAATCCCTTCTCGATCACGATTCCGGCTCCCGCCAATTTAGCGCCCGACTGAGCGACAACATCGATCAGTCCCTTAAGAGCACAGCCTTTGGCCAGAAAATCATCGATCAGGAGTACCACGTCCTTGTTGTCGAGGTAGCGTTTGCTTACTCTGATCACATAATCGGTTCCCTTCGTGAATGAGTGAACCGTGGAAACATACGTGTCGGTGTCCAAATTTCTCGAAGTCGTTTTCCTCGCGAAAATCGCCGGCACACCCAAGAACCTTGCCGTGCTCAGCGCCGGTGCGATGCCGGAACTCTCGATAGTAAGTACCTTGGTAATGCCTTCGCCCGAAAACTCCTTCGCAAAAGCTTTTCCGATCTCCTCCATAATCAGAGGATCAATCTGATGATTGAGAAAACTGTCAACCTTGAGAATGTCAGTCCCGATAATTCGGCCCTCGGATATGATCCTGCTCTTCAACAATTCCATGAGAACCTCTTCCAAGTTCATTTGTTCCCGAACTCGCGAAAACATACTGCTATTATAGTCCAACGAACCCAAGAATCAAACACAAGAAACGAGAAGAAATTCACAAATTCAATTGACTTCCGTCCGGCGCAATCGATATTGTCAATGACCGTACTGAAGTCCTTCGACAACCTCTGCTTCCAGCTTGCCGATATCAAGCAACCGGATATTTCTGCCGTCATAATCAATCATCCCGTCCTTTTTCATCAGGATCAGCTCTCTCGAAAAAGAAGGTCGCGGCATAGCAAGAAGTTTGGCGATGACCTCTTTGGACACGGGAAGACGAACCGAATCGTCCGTCCCTGCGGATAGTCCTTTCTCGCTTCTGAGTTCCAGAAGATAGTACGCGATTTTCTGTCGAATGCTCTTCTGAGACAAGAGGGCAATTCGTTTGTTTTGTTCGCGGACACGGTCGGAAAGAATGCGAAAAAAATTATTTTTAACGACCGAGCTTCTCTCGATCAGCGAGTTTAATGTGTCTTTATTGATAAACAATACCTCAGTAAGCGACATCGCTTCTAAAGTAAAGGTATGAATGTTTGAGCTTCCGAAAATCAAGTCCTCTCCGAAAAAATCCCCGGGCTTCAACAGTGCGATCGTCGCGAAATCTCCGCCGGATGTATATTTTTGCATCGCGATCCGACCCTTTTCGATTACCCCGATACTGGAGCAGAGATCTCCCTCCGCCGCAATGATTTCTCCTTTGGCGTATGTCCGCAAACGAGTAAGGTAACAATATTCCTGAAATGTGGAACGCTCAAGTCCTTGAAACAAACTGGTCTTCGATAATGCCTCACATGCCCTGATCATTCTTCCTCCTCTATGTGGTCGCCCGATAGACGATCTTCCCTTTGACCATCGTCATCACGACGTTCATGTCTTTATCAACGACCGTAAGATCTGCTTTCTTCCCGCGTTCGATGCTTCCGGTAAACGTATTGATCGACAAACGGCTCGCAGGGTTGATACTGACTGCCCGAATCACTTCATCAAAAGGAATTCCGTAACGAAGGAGATTTTTCACCTCATCAATCAGCGACGTCGTCGATCCGGCCAGACGTCCGTTGGCGTATGAAGTTCGTTTATCATAAACCAGCACTTTCTTCCCGCCCAGGAAATATTCGCCGTCCGGCATTCCTGCGGCTCTCATCGAATCACTGACTACGATGACCCTGTCCTTGCCGAGAAGCGAAAACGCCATTCTTATGATCGACGGATGAAGGTGAATTCCATCGCAAATTAATTCGGCGGTTACTCGATCATGATCGAAAATCGCCATGACCGCTCCGGGACTCCGATGATTGATCGGTGTCATTGCGTTAAAAAGATGGGAAGCGTGGCACAAGCCGTATTTCACCGCGTTCGTCGTGGTTTCATAGTCGGCACAGGAGTGGGAAATCGAAACCGGACAAATTGAGGAAACTTCCTCAATGAATCGCATGGAACCCTCTTTCTCGGGCGCTATGTCCACAATTGCGATCACTTTGGGAAAAGTCGCGTTCAACCGTTTGAGATATGCTATATCCGGATTCATGATGTACTTCTCGTTCTGAACTCCGCATTTCTCCGCGGACAAGAACGGCCCTTCGAGATGAATCCCGTGAATGTCCGCACCCGGAAGCGATTTCCCCATCATTTCAGAGACATTTTTAATGATGTGCTCCAACTCAAGGCTGGACGTGGTCATCGTCGTCGGACAGAAACGTGTCACACCACGGGATGCCAGATATGCGGAGATGTTGCGAATCGCCTCGGGACTGGCGTCGCAGACGTCAGATCCGGCGGCACCGTGAATGTGGATATCGATAAAGCCCGGAAGAACCGTGAACCCGTGCAAATTGATTTTATCCTCTCCGGATAATTCATCGGAACACATCCCGGCGATATTTTCACCCTCAACACGAAGGGAGCCTTCGACCAACCGAAAATTATCATCACAAATCAGCGTATTCGAAAGAATCATACAATCACCTCACTTTGGAGACTCAATGCGTTCCATCCCGATTAGCCTGGTATATTCGCCCACACGCAGCATAGCAATCAGATCAGCCGAAGATTCCGGTCTCCGATCAAAAATCATGCCTCCACCCGGCAACACCTGCGCATCATGCGAATCGGAGCCGGAGGTAAAGGCCAGTCCGTGTTTCAGTGCATAGCGATACGCCTTCACATCCTGTTCGCAAGATGAATTTCTGCTGTTGATCACCTCAACCGCGTCAACATGATCCGGGAAAAGACGAAGTTTCCTGATGTAAGGCGCTTCTCGAAAAGGATGTGCGTGAATGACAAAAGCACCGTCGGTTCGCACTCTGTCAAGGTACTCTTCAACCCCCCAATCGAGGACGTCCGAATTCTTAAGCAACCATTCCTTGTCCAACCCGACCGTTAGAAATTCGGTTCCGTGATAACCGTACTCCCAGGCAAAAAAAACATCCAGTCCGATTCGTTTCCCTTCCGCCGCTGCATTTTCATATCCACGGCAGAACAGCCGGACCCGTTCATGCCAAGGGAAGTGCGGTGGTATTGTGGTGTTACCGTTAAAGAAATGATCCGATACAATGATCCCGGAATATCCCAAATGCTTATAGAATCGAGCCATTTCTCTCCCGGACGCCCCGGCGCAAAGACTTCCTTCCGAAGTATGCATATGCGTCTCAATCGAGTATCCGGAGCGCATATCAATTATCAGTTGCTGCTCCTTCTTCGATCGGATCGGTTTAAACCATCGTTTCAGCATACAAATACTCCCTGTTCGGTCAAAGCGACAAAAGCGGACTCTTCTGTCTGTCAGTTCATTCTATCTTTTACGAAAAGCAGAAGTCAAATATGTTTCACGCCTTTTCGTCACCGTCGCATCCGGACGACATCTACGGTTCGCCCCATTATTCAAGCACCTTATGTTTGTACCACCGGTCACCCCGAACACGCAAAAAGAAAACAATTCCGCGTACGCCCCATTCGGCCTGCATCGCGATCCATACTCCCATTACTCCCCACCCGAGAATAACGCCGGCCACATATCCGAAAACAACGCGGAAAAGCCACATAGACAGCATAGAAACAACCGAGGTAAACCGAGCGTCTCCTGCCGCCCGCAACGCGGCGGGCAAAAGAAAACTGGCCGGCCAGAGCAGGAATTGAGCGGCGGTATTCACAAATGAAATCAACAGAATCGTACCGATTATCTCTTCGGCTGGATGATAAAGCATCACAATATTTCGAAGAAACGGAAGCACGAACATCGCCATAAGCAAAATCGACAATGAAGTGAGAACGGAAAACGAACGAATGGCTTTTCTGGCCTGCCTGATATCCTTATTTCCTATACACTGTCCGACGACAGTGATGACCGATAATGAAAAAGTATTGGCGGGAATCATGAACAGTGATGTAACGGATGCGGTGATCGCGTTGGTTCCGATCGCCAACGTTCCCATTCCGACGATAAATGTTTGGGTAAGTATTTTTCCCCCGTTAAAAAACATCTGTTCGGTAGCAAACGGAAAGCCGAGACTAAAAGCGCGCCGGAGCATCGGAAAATCGAATCGAATGATCTCGGACAACTTCAATCGGTACTCGTTTTTTCTTCGGACAAGGAAAAATATCGACAGGATCGATGCGATCAGCCTGGATACGACAAGCGATATCACCATACCGATGATTCCGAGCGAAAAAACCCGGATCAGGATATAATTCAATGAAACATAAAGCGAATACATCGTCACGGTTAAGACTAAGGAGGACCGCGTTGCTCCAAGACCACGAAACGTAGCCGATACAGCCTCCATGATGCCGAAGAAAACATAAGACAAGGCACTTCCGACAAGATAGATCCGGGCATTCGAAAGCACCGTTTGCTCCGCGTTACCGAATAACCAGTTCAGGATTGCCGGTGAAAAAGCAATTACGGAAACGGCAATCGCCGTCGAAATCAACACGACGGAAGTAACAGAGCCGGAAATCGCTCTCGGCACGAATTTATGATTCCCGCTTCCCTTATACTGGGCGATGATCACAGTTCCGCCCGTCGCCACGGCAATGAATATATTCAGAAGAAACACATTGATCGAATCCACCATATTGACGGCGCTGACCGCATCCATGCCGGAGGAACTGATCATCGTTGTATTAAAAAGACTGGAAAAAACAATGAAAGACTGGTCGATCAGAAGCGGTACGATCAGCGCCGCCATCTGACGGTAGTCCATCGTTCCGCCCGAAAAATGCCTTGTCAAAAACCGATCCGCATATCCCGATGCGGAATTGAATTTTCCAGACCCTTTCAAGCAGCTCGCCTCCGTTTCGATTTCGTTATAAGTCTATCAGATAATCATGGTATAATGAACACGGAACCGTTGTTTTGAGCGAGAAGGGGGTGTCCTTATGCCGCTTCGTTCCGTCTATGCTGTTCCTCATCCGCCACTTCTGATACCGGAAATCGGACTCGGAGAAGAGCGGGACATCCGCGACACAGCGGAATCCATGGAGATCGTCGGTCGCGAGATCGGGCAAATGGCTCCGGATACCATCATCATGATTTCTCCTCACGCCCAACATATGAGTGATCGGTTTGTTTTATCCGCCGTCAGGAACCTGTACGGAGATATGCGGCGGTTTCACTCGCCCTCGATCGCGCTCACAAAGGAAGTCGACATTGAACTTTCGACAAAGATTTACGCGCAGGCCTTAAAAAAAGTGGTACCGGTCTTGCTTTGCGAAGAAGACGACCTGTTTATTGACCACGGATCCCTCGTTCCCTTGTACTTTGTCGAGAAACATCACAAAGAATATAAGTTAGTTCTCATTTCCCTTTCCGACCGATCCGAAGAAGAGCACTTTTCGCTCGGTCGCTGTATCGCAAGTGCCGCGGCTTCTTCCGGGAAGAACGTGGTTTTGATCGCAAGCGGGGATTTGTCGCATCGTCTGAAGATCGACGGACCGTACGGGTTTGCCGATGAGGGACCGATTTTCGATCGTAAAATCACGGAGCTGATGCGTTCGAACAAGACTGACGAAATTCGCAATATCGATCCTGATATTGCGGGCCCTGCCGGCGAGTGCGGTCTCCGTTCACTGATCATCATGTCGGGTGCGATATCCGGCGGAGGCTTTTCATCCCGTTTCATGTCATACGAGGGCCCTTTCGGAGTCGGGTACGCGGTCTGCGGATTCTATTCTCAGGAAGATGATCCGAATGACGGGAAGACCCGCATTGGGCACCAAGATGCGGGCACCGATTCGATTCAAAGCGATCCGTATGTGGCCTTAGCCAGAAAAACACTGGAAGAGTACATCCGTTCCGGACGAGTGATCGATATTCCAACAAGTCTTCCCGATGAAATGTACGGTACCAAAGCCGGGGTTTTTGTCTCTCTGAAGGTTCAAGGACAACTTCGGGGTTGCATCGGGACAATCTCTCCCGTTACCG